>JAITKB010000132.1 GCA_031278605.1 Tannerellaceae bacterium | reverse complement strand
GGACCTGAAGGATTTGCAAACCAAAGTCTTCCAAATCCCCGACGACTCCCTCGTATACCACCTCTCGCGGAACCATTTCTCGCGCTTTTTCTATTCCCGCGCCATGTTTCCGCCTGCCGAGATACTCAAGAACGTCGACGTGGGCGATTACAAAGACATGAACCAAGCCCGGCAACTGATCTTCGACCTCATCGTACACTACCGGCGCATGAAAAATACCGGCGTGGTGGCCGTCTATCAGAAGGAACGCTTCGACCGATACAGCAATTTCGCCCGCATCGGCAACGGCTCCCTGGGAGGAAAAGGGCGCGGGCTGGCCTTTATCGGCGCCATGGTGAAACGATACCCGGAACTGGACCGGGAGGATTTCCTGGTCACCATCCCCAAAACGGTGGTGATTGCCACCGACGTCTTCGACCAATTCATGGAGGCCAACGACCTCTACCCCATCGCCCTGGGGGAAGGCCACAGCAACGAGGCCATCCTGGGCTACTTCCTTGACGCCGCCCTCCCCCAGGAGCTGATAGAAGACCTGACGGCCTTTTTCGACGTCCTGGGCGGTCCGTTGGCCGTGCGTTCCTCCAGCCTCCTGGAAGATTCGCACTACCAACCCTTTGCCGGCATCTACTCCACCTATATGGTGCCCAAAAAAGACGACGCCCACGAAATGCTGCGCACCGTAAGCGACGCCATCAAGGCCGTGTACGCCTCCGTTTTCTTCAAAGACAGCAAGGCCTATATGGCCGCCACCTCCAACCTCATCGACCAGGAGAAAATGGCCATTGTCCTGCAGGAACTTGTCGGCACGTCCTACGGAATGCGCTTCTATCCCAGCATTTCGGGCGTGGCGCGTTCGCTGAATTTCTACCCCGTGGGCAACGAAAAGGCCGAAGACGGCACGGTGAACCTGGCCCTGGGCCTGGGCAAATACATCGTCGACGGGGGGATCACCCTGCGTTTCTCGCCCCGGCATCCGCACAACATCCTCCAACTAAGCAGCCCGGACTTGGCCCTGAAGGAAACGCAAACCGTTTTCTATGCCCTCGACCTGAACAGCCTTCCGGGCTCCTTCTCCGTGGACGACGGCTTCAACCTGCTTCGTCTCCGGATATCGGAGGCCGACCGGGACGGCGCCCTGAGGTACCTTGTCTCCACCTACGACCCCTCGGACGGCCTGATCCGGGGGGGGTATTATCCCGGCGGGCGGAAGATCCTCTCCTTTGCCAACATCCTCGAACACGAAGTCTTCCCCCTGTCGGCAACCCTGGATAAAATCCTCGGCATCTGCCAGACGGAAATGGGACGGGCCGTGGAGCTGGAATTTGCCGTGAACATCCCACCGGGCCCTCCGCCCCGGGCCACGCTCTTTCTGCTGCAGATCCGACCCATAGCCGACCAGGGCGAAGACGGGGAGGCATTTCCGGAGGAAATTCCGCCCCGGGACACGATCCTTTCTTCCTGTAACGTATTGGGACACGGCCTCATTGGCGATGTGCGTGACGTGGTTTACGTCCCCTCCGCCCGCTTCGACTCCGCGGACAACCGCGCCATTGCCGGCGAAATCGAACGCCTCAACCGGGAAATGGTCCGCACCGAAAGCGGATACATCCTCATCGGACCGGGGCGATGGGGCAGCAGCGACCCCTGGCTGGGAATCCCCGTCAAATGGCCCCACATCAGCAACGCCCGCCTGATCGTGGAGTCCGGCCTGGAGAACTACCGCGTAGACCCCAGCCAGGGCACCCACTTCTTCCAGAACCTAACCTCCTTCGGCGTAGGCTATTTCACGATCAACCCCTTCTGCAACGACGGATTCTTCGACGAAGAATTCCTCAACGCCCAACCCGCTGCAAGCCAAGGCCGGCATCTCCGCCACGTACGCTTCGATGGGCCTGTCCTGATCCGGATAGACGCCCGGAAAAACCGGGGCGTGGTGCTCAAACCCTAAGGCAGGGTTTGCTGCGATTTCGCAGCCGAGCGACTGCGATTTCGCAGCCGAGCGACTGCACTTTCGCAGCCGAGCGACTGCAAGTTCGCAGCCGAGCGGCTGCGAATTCGCAGCAAACGTGTTTGTATTCTTTGAGAGGGGTTAGGGGGAAAAAAAAGTGTGCCGACGAATCCACCGGCACACTTTCCTTTTTTGTTATTTCCTGTTATTTCCTGGTTCGATTGCCATAACGGCTCATAAACTTGTCGACACGTCCTGCCGTATCGACCAGCTTGGATTTACCGGTATAAAACGGATGGGACGTGTTGGAGATCTCTATCTTAATCAATGGATAAGTAACCCCGTCCAGTTCAATGGTTTCCTTGGCCTGGATGGTGGAACGTGTGATAAATACGTCGTCGTTGGACATGTCCCTGAATGCCACGGGACGATAGTTGCCGGGATGAATTCCTTCTTTCATTGCTTTATGTATTATATTATGTATGATTTGATATTTAATTGTCTTGCAGTCACTCAATCAGCGGCAAAGATAGGAAATATCTCCAAGCAGGCAAAACCCCGGCAGGCAAAACCCCGGGGGGGCGCTTTAGCCGGGTATGAGCATCCGGTCTATTTCCATTCGCATCACTTCTTCCTTGTAGCCCGAATTGCGGATAAAGTGGCCGCCGTAGTTTATAAAGCAGTCGTAGAGGAAACGGTCGGAGGGCTTTTCAATTAACCGGTCTACCAGGTGGAGGTAGCGTGTTTGGGCTTTGCCGGAGCGCACCTTGCGTAAAACTTCCAACTGTTCAAAATGAGTGAGCAAAAGACGATTTCGTCCCTCCTGGGTTAGTTTGCGACTGAGAAGCAGGCGGTCTTTGTCGGAAAAGAGGTGTACCTCGCGTGTGTGGGTCAGGTTGAACCGCTTTGTGCCCATATAGGCTTCGTAGAGATGTTTTACGTTGGTGTAAAAGCTTTTCACGGTCTCCTCGTCTATAAATTTCGTGACGCATATGGGGATGATATTCCCGTTTTCGTCTACAAACCGGGCGAAGGTGCTTTGGCGGAGGGCTTCGTCCAGGAGTACGCGTGCGCCTTCGTAGTGTGTGTTCCCTTTTTTCTTCCGCCAGCTTGCGTAGATTTTGCCGGCGTTTTTCAGCCAGTTGCGTGCTTGCTTGGGGGTGTAGAAAGGAAGCTCCGGGTCGATGTTGCTGATGTGTACGATGCTCTTGATTCCTTTGCGAAAACGTCCGGTGATTTGCATCACTTCCGTCTTGGGGTCGATCAGGGAGGGTTGATCGGTGAATAAATCGGAAATAAGGATCACGTGCGGAGATTCTTCCGGGCTTATATCCACTGCCAGGAAGTAATCTTCCGTAAGGAGGTTGTAACAGGCCTGAGGGGCGTCGGGATCAAAGGCTTCTTCCCGATAAAATACGCGGGCTTTTTCGCGCAGGGCCGGCATATCGTTCATGAGCGAACGGATCGTTCCGGCAGAGCGGCAGAAGATATAAACGGGCGCTTTCATCGGGGCAATTTGTGCCGCGAGGGTTTCTGCGATGTTGTTTGTGGTAATCAGGTGCAGGTTTTTCCTGTACGTATAGTCGGGGCGGATTTGCAGGATAAAGAATCCGTTTTCCCGCATCAGCGGATCGCTCGCTATGATGGGGGCCGCCGTAACAAAGGCGCGGTGGCGGAAACGGAAAAAATCCAATCGCAGTTTTTCTATCGCAAAGTTCTTCTCACATTCATCTAAAAACAGAAAGAACTCTTCATACATATTTATGCTAAGTTCTTTCATGATTTCCTTCACGGTAAAGAAAGCATCGGGGGTTATCAGTATTTTTTTCCTGGCCCCGGATGATCTTTGCAGATAATCGGCTATGGCCTGCGGAGGGATTCCCTCATAAAAACCCAGCAGGTTTCTATGCTTTTGCATTTTCCCCTTGATAACGGCCACATTGGGTTCCACAAGGATGGAGTCCCTGTCGGCCTCCAGTTCGCAGTGTGTGATCCCTGTTCCGGGGAGAGATTTATGAACGATACAATTGGAAGGCAAGGCATCATAGCCTTGAAGTTTAAGTGCATCCGAGAGCCATTCGTTTGCACGGATGCGGATAATCATTTCTTGCAACATGTCTTTTTTGGTTTTCTTACAAAATCTAAATCGGGCGGCAAAGGTACGGTGGCATCCGGGTAAAAAAAACACATATTGCTGATTTCTGTCGACTAATCCAGTTTTAATACGGCGAGGAAAGCTTTTTGCGGGACTTCCACGGTTCCGATTTGTTTCATTCGTTTCTTTCCTTCTTTTTGTTTCTCCAATAATTTCCGTTTGCGTGTGATGTCTCCTCCGTAGCATTTGGCTGTTACGTCTTTCCGGACGGCTTTTATGGTTTCCCGTGCAATGATTTTGGCTCCGATGGCGGCTTGTATGGCGATGTCGAATTGTTGTCGGGGGATGAGTTCCTTTAGTTTCTCACACATTTTGCGTCCGAAAGTTACGCTATTGTCTATGTGGGTGAGTGTCGACAGGGCGTCTACGGGTTCGCCGTTCAGGAGAATATCCAATTTCACGAGTTTGCCCGGGCGGAAGTCGTGTATCTGGTAGTCGAAGGAGGCGTATCCCTTGGAGATGCTTTTCAGTTTGTCGTAAAAGTCGATGACGATTTCGCCCAGGGGGAGGTCGTAGTAAATTTCCACGCGGTCGCCTGAGATGTATTCCTGTTTGAGCAGGACGCCCCGTTTGCCCAGGCAGAGCGTCATAATGGGGCCGATATAGGTTGTATTGGTGATGACCGAAGCCCGGATATAGGGTTCGTCGATGTGATCGATCAGGGCGGGGTCGGGCAGTCCGCCGGGGTTGTGCACTTCGGTACAGTTTCCTTTCTTGTCGTATACCTTATAGGATACGTTCGGCACGGTGGTGATCACATCCATATTGAATTCCCGGTCCAAACGTTCCTGTACGATTTCCATGTGCAGAAGTCCCAGAAAGCCGCATCGGAAACCGAAGCCGAGGGCTACCGAACTTTCCGGCTGGAAGGTGAGGGAGGCGTCGTTCAGTTGGAGTTTTTCGAGCGAGGAGCGCAGGTTTTCGAAGTCTTCGCTGTCTATCGGGTAAACGCCGGCAAAGACCATGGGTTTCACCTCTTCAAATCCTGCGATGCCTTCCGTCGCTCCTCCCTTGACGTGGGTAATGGTATCTCCCACCCTCACCTCACGCGAGGATTTGATGCCGGAGATGATGTATCCCACGTCGCCGGTTGTTATTTCGTTGCGGGGCGACAGGGTTAGTTTGAGCACTCCCACTTCGTCGGCATTGTAGGCTTTGTCGGTGGCGATAAACTTCACGAGGTCTCCTTTTTTCAGGATGCCGTTCACCACCTTGAAGTAAGCGATGATGCCGCGAAAGGAGTTAAACACCGAGTCAAAGATGAGGCATTGCAGGGGTGCGTCGGGGTTTCCTGCCGGCGCGGGAATTTTCTCCACGATGGCGTTTAGTATTTCGTACACACCTTCTCCTGTTTTTCCGCTGGCACGCAGGATTTCTTCCGGCTGGCATCCCAGGAGTTCCACGATTTGGTCTTGTGTTTCTTCCAGCCGGGCGCTTGGCAGGTCTATTTTATTGATTACGGGGATAATTTCCAGATCGTTTTCTATGGCCATATAGAGGTTGGATATGGTTTGGGCCTGAATGCCCTGTGCGGCGTCTACGATCAGCAGGGCGCCTTCGCAGGCGGCGATGGAACGCGACACTTCGTAGGAGAAGTCTACATGTCCCGGCGTATCAATCAGGTTCAGGATATAATTTTCTTCTTCCCGGGTATACTCCATCTGTATGGCATGGCTCTTAATGGTGATGCCCCGTTCGCGTTCCAGATCCATATCATCCAGCACCTGTTCTTGCAGATCTTTCCCTTCTATGGTTTTTGTGTATTCGAGTAAACGGTCGGCCAGGGTGCTTTTCCCGTGGTCGATGTGAGCGATAATACAGAAATTACGGATATTTTTCATCTGTTCGTGATATGTTTGATGCGCAAAGATACGTGATAAAAACGGATTAATGCCCGGAGGTTTTACCCTCCGGCAAACTGCATCGAATAACGAGATCCCGGAAGGGGAAAATAGGATTTCCGAACGGAATAGCCTATTTTTGGCATATCATTAAATCCCCTTTATAAAAAACATGAAACAAGAGGAAATATACCAAGTATATGATCGGGTCGTTGCCGCCCTGGACGGTAAAGAACTAAAAAATGCCTTCAACGCGCTTCAATCGCTTATTTCCGACGGACAACTATACATCTTCCGGGAGAAACTCCGCGAGATGCAGGATACATACAAAAACCTGCTGCATTACCGGATGGAGGGGGTGGCAGACCCTATGCAGGAACAGATCTACCGGAATATCCTGGTTGCGGCATACGAACTGGCCGATCACTTGAAACACCGTTTGCTCTTTGCCGTCTCTGCTTCGTACTTCTACTGCCTGAGGCGTACGATGCAACTCCCGGAGGAAAAACAGATAGAAGATGAAGTCTGCGAACACCTGTCGGCTTGCTACCAAAACAACCGCCCGGAGGTGTATGAAAAAGAACTTATCTCCCTGTTCCGCAAAATATGGATATCCGACAGGTTTACCCCTGCCCAAAGTGCCGCGGTGAGGAAAATATGGACGGCCTGCGACCTGCCTTTTACCGCAGGATGCCAAGTGGCCTCGGCGCTTACCCTGGCTCTGCAGGCGGGCTTCGACAAAGAAAAACTCCTGCTGTTGTTCGACGCCGTGCTTCTCTCGGTCGACGAGGAGGTGCACATGCGGGCGCTCATCGGCATCCTGCTCACCCTCTATGCCTATCGGGAACGAACCGCCTTGTATCCCCAGATAAGCGAACGCCTGGAGTTGCTCGCCGAAGAACCGGGATTCGGCCAAAGGTTGCGAATTATCACCCTGCGTTTCATCCTGGCAAGGGATACGGAGGAGATTACCCGGAAACTTCGCGAGGAGATTATCCCCGAAATGATCCGGTTTAGCCCGAAGTTCAACGAGGGGAAAACGCCTGAGGAGATCGGTCTCGAACTGCCGGATGAACAAAATCCCGAATGGTCCTACCAACTTGCCGATCAGACCATAGAGAAAAGGATCGAAGAATTTAACGAACTCCAACAGGAAGGGGCCGACATTATGCACGTAACGTTTATCCACCTGAAAAACTTTCCTTTCTTTCACGAGATGACCAACTGGTTCCTGCCCTTTACCACGAAACATTCCCTGTTCAACAACCCGGGCGGAGAGGACGGCCCCAATAGCATCCTCGAACAAATAAAAACCATCTCCTTCATGTGTAACTCCGACAAATATTCGTTTTACTTCTGCATGAAGCAACTGCCCCGAGAGGCGCAAAACACGATCATCAAACAGTTCAATCACCAAATGGACGAAATCACGGAGCAACAGCATGAGGAATGGATAGACAAACCGAAGAGGTTCGAGGTAATCGCCGGGCAATACATCCAGGACCTCTACCGCTTTTTCAAATTGTTCCCGTTAAGCCGGGATTTTGACGATATTTTTGTCTGGCCTTTCGACTTCCACAACCTTCCCATCCTCCAGCCTTATCTGGCCGACGAGGAAACGCTTCTGGCCATTGCCTCGTATTATCTGAAGAAAAATCACCTGGAAGACGCCTATACGATCTATGCCTCGCTGACCGGAGGGATGGAAGACGACGAGATGCTCTTCCAGAAAATAGGCTATTGCCTTCAGGGGATGGGGCATATCGAAGGAGCCTTGGAAGCTTATCTGCAGGCCAACGATCTGAACCCGAAAAGCAAATGGCTCCTAAGGCGAATCGCCGGATGTTACCGCAGCCTGAAACAGCCTGCCGAAGCGCTGGTGTACTATCGTCGGCACGAAGAATTTTTCCCCGATGACATGTCTCTCCATATCGGCCATTGTTACCTGGCGCTCAAAGACTACCACGAGGCGCTGAAGTATTATTTCAAGGCCGACTACCTTGATGCAACCAACCCGAAGATCTGGCGTGCCATCGCCTGGTGCTCCTTCCTGACCGGACGGCTTGACCAGGCCCGGAATTATTACCAAAAGATCCTCAGCCGGGCGCTTCCCGGCATACACGACTTCCTGAATGCCGGACATACCGAGTGGGCGCTTGGGGATCATAGGCAAGCCCTCGATTTTTACCGGCAAGCCGTCAACGCCAAAGAGAATGGAAACTTCTCCCTTTTCAAGGAACAATTCAACCGCGACCGGCGTCATCTTCTCGCTGCCGGCATAGCAGAGGGGGATATACCCCTTATGCTCGATCAATTATCCTATCTCATCGAATAAGGAAAGGACGGATTCAAAGTGCAGGCTCAAAGCGATAGGTGCGGCCTGCTTCCGTGGGGACGTCGTACTCGTATACCCGGTAGCATATCGGCCATTGGGGTGTAAGTTCTTTGCTGTATAAGGGTTCTTTTACGGGCGGCTTGGCATAGAAGGGATTGGGGTTCTCCCCCTTTGCTTTCTGCAAGCCTTCTCCCCGGAGCGGTACGTAGGATCGGATGCGCAGGTTGCCGCCCAGACGGGAGTAGATTGCCGCCTTGGTGAGTTGCACCCCATGCCATTCCATGTCGGCCACAAATCCTCCGCGTCCTACCAGGCCGCTCACGTTGCCGCTTTCCCAGGCATCGGGGAGCGCAGGCAGGAGATGCAGGGCGCCGTCGTGGCTTTGCAGCAACATCTCCGCCACGCCTGCCGTATAGCCGAAATTCCCGTCGATCTGAAACGGCGGATGCGCATCGAAGAGGTTCGGATAGGTGCGTCCTTCGGGATTCCGTCCTTCGGGATTTTCTTCCGAGGCCAGGAGCGTGAGCATATTCCCGATGATCCTGTAGGCATGGTTCCCGTCCAGCAGACGTGCCCATAGATTGATCTTCCAGCCGATGGACCAGCCCGTGGCCTGGTCACCGCGATACATCAGCGACTTTTTGGCTGCCTGAAACAGCCTCGGATGGGTATGGGGCGAAATCTGGTTGGCCGGATATAATCCGTACAAATGAGACACATGGCGGTGCTGATTCGTTGGGTCGTCTACGTCTTCGAGCCATTCCTGCAATTGGTTGTAGCGCCCGATCTGCATGGGTGGCAAACGGTTTATCATGGTTTCCAGGCGTTGCACCCAGGTTTCTTCTTCCCCTACGATGCGACTTGCCGACAGGGTGTTCCACAGCAAATCAAATGCTATCTGGTTGTCCATCGTAGAGCCTGCCACGATGGAAAAGCCGCTCTCGCCTCCCGGACCCTGCTCCGGCGAAAGAGACGGGACGGTGAGCATCCACTGATACACGGGGTGTTCCACCAGGAAGTCCAGGAAAAAATCGGCCGCACCCTTCATGGCCGGATACACCTCGCGCAGATAGGTCGTATCCCCATTGTACAGGTAGCGTTCCCACAGATGCCGACACAGCCAGGCCCCTCCGTTGGGCCACATTCCATAGAAAGGGGCGTCCACCGGGGCGGTTATCCGCCATATATCCGTATTGTGATGCGCCACCCAGCCTTTGCTGTTGTACATCGTGCGTGCCGTGGCCTGTCCGCTTTCCGACAGCTCTTTCACCATCTCTATGAGGGGCTGGTGCGTCTCGGCGAGATTGGTCACTTCTGCCGGCCAGTAGTTCATCTCGGTATTGATGTTGATGGTGTACTTCGAGTCCCACGAAGGCAGGAGTTTGTCGTTCCAGATGCCTTGCAGCGTGGCCGGCTGTCCGCCGGGTTGCGAGGAGGAGATCAGCAGGTAACGGCCGTAGTGGAACAGCAGGGCGGCCAGGGAAGGATCCCGTCCGTTTTGGAAATCCCTCACTCTCAGCGGTGTTTCTTTATTCCCTTCTTCCGATGTACCCAGATGCAACTTCACCCTTTCGAACTGCTCCCGGTAGGATGCCCTGTGTTCCTCCAGCGCCTGGGGATAGGTTTTCTTCAGGGCGGCCGACAGGGTGGCGGTGGCTTTCTGCGATTCGTTGGCGTCTATTCTTTTATAATTCACAAAATTCGTGGCGGCCGAGATGTAGAGGATTGCTTCGCTGGCTCCTTCCACCAGGATCTGCCGGTTGTCTGTTTTCACCTTGCCGTGGGTTGTTTTTACGAGCGTTTGGGTTTCTGCGTGCAGTTTGCCGGGAATGGTTTCGTGGGTTGCCCCTTTTTCCGTCAGTATCAGTTTCCCGTCTTTGGCCTTCACGGTGTGTTCCGAGGGCGAAGAATAGGTTACGGAAAAGTTCAGCGACCGGGGTTGCGAGGCGGTGATACGCATCAGGATGACCTGTCCGGTCAACGAAGCGAAGGTCTCGCGGGTGTAGGTCACTCCCCCGGAACGGTAGCGGGTAAGGGTCACCGCGTTTTCCAGATCCAACTCCCGGTAGTAGTCCGAATACGCCGAATGACCGGGGAAATGCAGGTGAAGGCTACCGATTGTCTGGTAGGGCATCCCGTGCGAGGCGGTGAAGAATTTGTCACCGGCCAACTCCTGGGCTTCCATATTCTTTCCTTCAAAGATAAGGCGGCGAACCTCCGGCAAAGCCTTCAGGGCTTCCGGGTTATCGTTCCGGTGCGGACTGCCGGCCCAGAAGGTTTCTTCGTTGAGTTGCAACTCTTCGTATTCCGGGCGACCGTACACCATGGCGCCCAGGCGCGAATTACCGATCGGCAAGGCTTCCACCCACTCGGAGGCGGGCGACGAATACCAGAGTTTAAGTTCTTCGCCGCAAACCGTAAACAGGGGATAGAGGGATAAAAACAGCAGGATCTTTTTCATGGATAGTGTATGTATTAATGTGTTATTGTGTTTGCACAAAGGTAAGGTTTTTCAGAAGCGCATGGTGAGGCGCAGCATGGCGTGTATGCCGGCTTGGGTGAAATAGCCGTCGTCTTTGTGTCGTTCGCCGCCTTCGATCCGGGAATAGACCCAGCCGCCGGTGGCGTAGGATGCATTCAGGAGGTTGTTGATTGTGAGATCCACCCCCAGCGTCCGGATGAAGGTGGGGTGGAAGAGGTAGCCCAGGCGCAGGTTGCTTACGGAATAGGGGGCGACGGATCGGTTGATCTCGGAGGTGTTGTCCAAGTATTGCCTGCCCACCGTTTGTGTAAGGAGGCTTGCGGAGAAGTTCCCCAGGGTGAGGTCCCAGATGCTGTTGGCAATGAGTTCGGGCGAATAGGCGATCCGTGTTGTCCCCAGGGTGAAGGCTTCCTGCTTGCCGGTGTCCCAGTTGTCTACGTATTCCGTAAAGTTTTGGATCCTGTTCCTGCTCAGGGTGAGGTTGCCGTTCCATTTCAGCAGTTTGCCGAGGCGGAAGGCGGCGGTGAGTTCGACGCCGAGGCGGAAGCTGTTGGGGATGTTGGCGGTGAGCGCCTCGCCTATCTCGCTGATTTTGCCGGTGAGGATAAGTTGATTGGTATAATCCATGTAATAGAGGTTGAGGCCGGCCTGGAAAGTTTCCTTCCGGTAGCTGTATCCGGCTTCGCAGTCGTATAGGGTTTCGTGCACGGGGCGTTCGCTGGGAGCGGCTTCGGTGAAGTTGTCGCGGTTCGGCTCGCGGTTGGCCACGGCGAACGAGGCGAAGGCGTTGTGCGCTCCCCGGCGGTAGTTGATCCCGGCTTTGGGATTGAAGAAGTTCCAGTGTTTGTCTACTTCCAGATGATCGCCTGCCTTGTCGTCGCTGCCTTGTATGCTGTAATGGATTCCCCGGTATTGCACATCCACGTATCCGTTCAGGGTGTGGGAGAGGCGATGGTTGAGTTTCAGGTAGACGTTACGGTCTGATTTCTTCCCGGTGTTGAAGTAGTAGGCGTAATCGGTTGAGGGGAGTGCGTTGGCGGCTTTGACCCATAACACCCGCCCGAAATGGTTGCCGATGTAGCGGTTGAGCCCTCCTCCGAGGGTCAGACGGAGGTTCCTGTTTTGGTAGTTGATGCTGTATATCCCGCCGTAGAAGTCGTTGTCCAACCATTTGCGGCGCACCAGGTCGCTACGGCTCACTTCTTCTCCTTCGGGGTTCCGGTAGGGTGGAAGCTTGTAGGCGCTGTATTTGGCATTGGCCTTATAGTCTTCGTAGTATCCGATTCCCCGGGTGTAGTGGAGCGTGAGGTTGGCGTTCAGGTGGTTGTTTATACGGTGGCTGCCTGTCAGGTGGTAATGCTGCTGTTGGTAGTTGTCTGTCTGGTTGGGATAGAACTTCACCAGAGCGTTTTCGGTATATTCCCCGCAGGAGTTGTAGGTGCGGTTGTTGTTTTCGATGTGTTCCGACGACACGCCGTTCCATGCCTGGTAGGTTTCTTCCGCGCTCCCGAAGGTTTGGAATTTCAGGAGTGTATTTTCGCCGTACCAGGCTAAGGAGAGGTGGTGGGACGACATCCTGGCCCAGGCGCGGTCGATAAATCCGTCGCTGCGAATGTTGGAGTATCGTCCTTCTGCCACCCAGTGTTCGTTGAGCAATCCGCTTCCTCCTTTCACGGTATGCCGGACTGTGCCGAAGGATCCGGCCGAGAGGGTATACTCCATGTTCGGTTCTAATTGGGGCTTTTGTGTTTGCAGGGCGACGGTAGCTCCGAAGGCTGCCGAACCGTTGGTGGAGGTTCCCACGCCGCGTTGGATCTGGATCTGTTCTACCGAGGAGGCGAAATCGGGCATATTCACCCAGAACACCCCGTGTGATTCCGCATCATTCAGCGGCACGCCGTTTACGGTGATATTGATACGGTTGGCATCGGTTCCCCGGATGCGGAAGCCGGAGTATCCGATGCCTGTACCGGCGTCGGAGGTCATGATGACCGAGGGGGAGGAGGCAATGAGCGAGGGTATGCCCTGGCCGTTGTTAGCTTGTGTGAGTTCTTCCCGTGAGATGTCCGTATAGGCTACGGGGGTTCTTTCGACGGCTTGGATGGCTGTTACCACTACTTCATCCAGGGATACATTTTTTGAGATTCCGAGCGTATCGGGGGTTTGTTCTCCGCCGTAGGTTGCCGTTGCTGTGAGTAGGGCTGAAAGGAAAAGGACCTGTTTCATTCGTGATCGTTTTAAATCATTCAACTTGTTTATTTATTAACGAAAATCGAATCGTGGGGGGATGTTTTTTGAGGGCGATACACGTTCCTACGCCGGTATTATCCGGATCAGGTATTGTGGGTATGATCTCAGCCTGCCGCCGCATTTCCCGGAGGGGAAACGGGGGGGTGGGCACCCCTTGGTATTCGCCTGCAAAGGAAAGGAAATATATCATATATATTCTTATCTTTACGCCGGTTTTTAATCCAGGGGACAGGAATGGAACACAAAACAAATGAAGACTTATGGGAAGTTTTTTCCGCTTATCTGACGGAAAAGAATCTGAGGAGAACGCAGGAAAGGCGTGTGATACTCCAGGAGGTTTGCGCCTTTGACGGGCATTTCAGCATGGATATGTTGCGCCTTCGGATGAACGATACGCGCTACCATGTGAGTCGGGCTACGTTGTACAACACCCTGGAGGTACTGATCGAGGCGAAGATCCTGGTGAAGCACCCGCCGAACTTCAACCGCACCGTGCAATATGAGCTTCGCTCGCGTGCCGAGACGCATATTCATTTGATATGCACCCGGTGCGATGCGATACGGGAAGTCCGATATTCTTCCCTTCTCATGCCGAATTTGCGGTCCGTCAAGAGCAACTTTGCAGCCGAGTATTCCACCATATACATCTATGGCATATGCGGGCGATGCAGGAACAAGGAACAGAGAATTGCACAGAAACAAAAAAAATAATAAATAATTCAATGAACAGAACGGATACGAAAGTAGATGTATTACTCGGGCTCCAGTGGGGTGACGAGGGGAAAGGAAAGATCGTGGATGTACTTACGCCGGGATACGATGTGGTTGCACGTTTTCAGGGTGGACCCAACGCGGGACATACCCTGGAGTTTGACGCCCGGAAGTTTATCCTCCGCTCCGTCCCTTCGGGGATTTTCCAGGGGGGGACGCTCAATGTGATTGGCAGCGGCGTGGCCCTGGACCCTTTGTTGTTCCGCCGGGAGGTAGAGGAGTTGGAGGCCTCCGGCCATGCGCTTTCGCAGCGTTTGGCGATCTCCAAAAAGGCGCATTTGATCCTTCCCACGCACCGCCTTGTGGATGCGGCCTGCGAAGCGGCGAAGGGCGAAGGGAAAATCGGCACCACGGGTAAGGGGATCGGACCGGCCTATATGGACAAGGTTGGGAGGAACGGCCTGCGTGTGGGGGATTTGCTGCACGACTTCGACCGCAAATACCGGGAGGCCGTGGGCAGACACCTCAGCCTTCTGAAAGGCTTGGGGGCGGATGCCGGGGCAGAGGCGGAGCTGGCGTCCTTGGAGAGAGAGTGGCTGGAGGCAGCCGAGTTGTTGAAAAGCTTTGAGTTGATAGATAGCGAGCAGGTGTTGAACCGTTACCTTGCGGAGGGCAAAACCATCCTGGCCGAAGGGGCGCAGGGCACGATGCTGGACATCGACTTTGGCTCCTATCCCTTTGTCACTTCTTCCAATACGATTTGCGCAGGTTGCTGTACGGGACTGGGCGTGTCGCCGCACCGCATTGGCCGGGTGTACGGCATTTTCAAGGCCTACTGTACGCGGGTGGGCAGCGGGCCTTTCCCTACGGAGCTGACGGATGAAACGGGGGAAGCGATGTGTCGCCAAGGCCATGAGTACGGCTCGGTAACGGGCCGTAGGCGGCGATGCGGATGGATTGACCTGGTAGCCCTGCGTTATGCCGTCATGCTCAACGGGGTTACGCAACTGATCATGACCAAGGCGGACGTGCTGGACAGCTTCGAGCACATCAAGGCCTGCGTAGCCTACCGGACGTCCGACGGAAACATCACAACGGACTTCCCCTACGAGGCCGACGATCGCCTCACGCCGGTGTATGCCGAGCTTCCCGGATGGAAAACTTCCACGGGAAAAATGCAGAGTGAGGATGAATTTCCGGAAGAATTGAACAATTATTTATCATTTTTAGAGGAGGAGTTGGAACTTCCAATAAAAGTGGTATCTTTGGGCGCAGATCGTAAACAAACGATTTTCCGGTATACGGAAGAAGACGAGACGATCGGTTGAAATTGCATACAATAATTAATTACGAACAGTTATGACGCTTTACTGGATTATCTTTATAAGTATCGCTCTCTTGAGCTGGCTGGTTTCCCATAACCTGGAGAAGAAATTCGAGAAATATTCCCGCATTTCCATCTCCTCAGGGCTGACGGGAAAGGAGGTTGCCGAGAAAATGTTGCACGAACATGGAATTTACGATGTGCGGGTAACGGCTATTCCCGGACGCCTCACAGACCATTATAATCCATTAGACAAGACCGTGAATCTCAGCGAACCGGTCTACCGCAGCGACAGCATTGCAGCGGCGGCAATAGCGGCCCACGAGTGTGGACATGCCGTGCAGCACGCCAAGGCCTATGCTCCGCTGAAGATGCGTTCGGCGCTGGTCCCCATTGTCAGTTTTTCGTCCAGAATCATGACTTGGGTATTACTGGGCGGCATGTTGCTGTTGCACAGCTTCCCCCAACTGATGCTGTTCGGCATCATCTTATTTGCTGCCACTACCTTGTTTAGCTTCATCACCTTACCGGTGGAGATCAACGCCAGCCGGCGGGCGGTGTTGTGGCTGAGCCAGGCGGGACTCACCAACGTATATACGTACGCAAAGGTTGTCGATGCCCTTCGCTCGGCGGCCTACACCTACGTGGTAGCCGCATTGGGATCCTTGGCAACGCTAACTTACTACATTATGCTCTTTTTGGGCAACAGAGAATAAATTCCAGAAAGATACGGGGGGCGGGAAGAGTTCACCCTATCCTTGTGTCACGGGTCGGTTCGGGTTATCTTATAGATACCCGAACCGTTTTTTTTTCCTCTGCCTCGGATATTTCAAAAAAAATCCGCCACCTACCCTCGCGCGAGGTTTATACTTCTCAAAAATCCCGGTTACTTACCTCGCGCGACGTCTATACCCCGAATTTTTGCGGACTGCTTGCATCGCGCGAGGTCTATACTCCGAATTTTTGCGGACTACTTGTGTCGCGCGAGGTCTCTACTTCTGATTTTTGCGAACTATCTGCATCGTACGAGGCGGATAGTTGAATTTTTTATGAACTATTCGTATCGTGAGAGGCGGGTAGTTCGGGTTTTTGCGAACGGTTTGTGTCGTGAGAGGCGGGTGGGTGGAATTTTTGCGGACGGTTCGTGTCGTGAGAGGCGGGTGGGTGGAATTTTTGCGAACGGTTTGTGTCGTGTGAGGTGGGTAGTCGGAATTTTTGCGGACGGTTTGTGTCGTGCGAGGCGGATGGGTGGAATTTTTTTGAACTATCTTTGTCGCGCGAGGCGGATGGGTGGATTCGGGCGGGAGTGTTCGTGTAATTGGTGGGAGTGTGAAATTTTCGTGGAAAAGGTTGGGAATGTTCGGAGAAAAAGTATTTTGGGCGATTAACCAACGCGGAACAAAGAAAAAACTATCTTTGCTTATTAATTCATCAAAAAAAATAAAATACATCATGAAAAAAATTCCGGAGAGCACCTCCATACTCCTTTTCGCCCTCCTCCTCTGGACGGCAAACTTCACCGCTTACGCGGAAACCTTTCTCAACATCGGCAACGGTAATGTAACCATCGATAGCGACGGAACCTACACCATCACCGGAAGTAGTGGCACAAACACCATCAAGGTAAATGCCGGCGTGACGGCATACATTACACTCGACGGCGTAGATATTGACGTCAATAATCAACCAAAATGCGCCTTCGACATGGCCGGCGCAACGGTTTACCTCACCCTCGTTGACGATAACACCCTGAAGAGCGGCGGAAACTATGCCGGTCTTTCCGTTCCCTCCGGCGCTACGCTGGAGATTACAAAGGCAAGCACCGGATCGCTCACGGCCTTCGGCAACGACCAAGCGGCGGGTATCGGCGGTGGACGGAATGAGGAAGGCGGCAATATCACCATCAATGGCGGCAACATTACAGCAACCAACAATGCTTGGGGCGGCGCCGGCATTGGCGGAGGACGCGAAAAAGCAGGTGGTGTAATTACCATTAACGGCGGCACCATCAATGCCTACCCCGGAGGTTCAGCCGGCGCGGGCATCGGAGGCGGCCACGGCGGAGCGGGCGGCGTCATCACCATTAACGGCGGCGTCATCACGGCTAGCACAGTACCCAGTGGTGATAAAGGACTAGGCGCGGCCATCGGCGGCGGCGGCAACGGCACATCGGGCGGTGCGGGCGGCACCATCATCATTACCGGCGGTACCATCACGGCAACCAGAGGCGTCTACTCCAATATAGGCGACATCGGCCCCGGCATAGGTGGTGCAGCGGGCACCATTACCATCACCGGAGGCAGCCTGAAGTGCACCACGGCAATGCCCACACTACCGATCCCCCAAAACGCGGACGGCACATCCGTCTACCTCGCCACGCTGACGCTGACAGGGGCAGGCAATGACGCCGGCGTGGTTGCATCGCAAATAACAAACGGCAAACCCTATGGCGTGCAGGACGTGGTAACACTTGACGAAGGAAAAATCTACGCCTGGCTGCCGTCCACTACAAAGGCAAGCCAGATCAAACTCTACACCGAAACGGACCTTTACGCCTTGGAGGCGGAGACGGAGGTTGGAACAGCGAACAATGCGGCCTTTTCACTCGCTACTTCCGGCGCCCCGGCTGATATGGCGGAGGGTAGTGTACGCCTGCAAACCAACGGCGCTTCGTGGACCAACCACAATCGGCAGATCACTGTCAGCTCCAACGACGGCAAGAGCACAACGCTTAGCAAACAAGACGACGGCACCTACTCGGTAACAGGCATCGCCGGCACCTACTCGATATACGATAACAACAAGGATACCGGCGCAACCCTTACCCTCCCCGGCACCGCCACGCTGAATTACCAACAAATGCAAAAGGAGGATTACACCTTAGCCGCCACACCCTCTCTCACCTACACAGGCACCGCGCAAGGGCCAACGATAACAAACTCAAACAACGTAAACACGATCTACACCAACGCCCAGGGAATAAACGCAGGGACCTATACCGTCACCGCCCGGGTGGAAGATCAGTGGGTCAACGGCACGAATTACGCAATGGAGGAAGTTACAATCGGCAGCTATACGATTACGAAAGCGGAGCTGGAGATTACCGGCTTCGAGGAAGCGGACGGGAAGATTACCTCGCTCACCTTCTCCGGCCTTCAGAACGGCGAAACGCTGAACATAAACACCGACTACCTCGTAACCGGATACGCCCTCGACGATACCCACCAGCTCACCTCGCTCGAACTCACACCCCTAAGCGAGGCATGGCAGAACTACCAACCGACAAATGCAACCCTCATCCCCACGATTGATATGAGCAACACAACGCCGCAGTCCTACCCTCCCTACTGGACCTACGTGAACGATGCCTACCGGATACAAGACGGGGCAAACGTAATGGTTACAGGGAACAACTCCGGAAGCCAGCGAAGCATCCTCATTGAGGGCGGCGCAAAGGCAAAGGTCACACTCTACAATGCAAGCATCACCGCCTCCTCGCCGCTGGCTGTATCCGACAACGCAGATTTGTCGCTGTATCTTGTGGGAATAAACACGCTGACCGGCGGTTTGCAGGTGACCTCTGCGAAACTTACCATCGACGGCACGGGTTCGCTCACGGCCATCGCCACCGACGAGAACGGAGCAGGCATCGGCGGTGCTGGGGACAACAACAAGATCATCATCTATGGCGGCAACATCACAGCCAATGGCGGCAGCAACGGCGCTGGCATCGGCGGCCGTAAAAATTCGTCGGGTGGTACAATCATCATCTACGGCGGCGACATCACGACCCAGGGCGGTGGCAACGGAGCTGGCATCGGCTCAGGCGACGACTCTAAAGGTGGCACGATCACCATCTACGGCGGAACCATCACCGCCAAGGGCGGCAAAAACGGCGCAGGCATCGGCACAGGCTTAGGTGCAGCGGGCGCCACGATCACCATCTACGGCGGAACCATCACCGCCTCCAGTTCTGAAGGTGGCGCGGGTATCGGTGGGAGCGGTTGGGGCGGTACGGGCGGCACCATCACCATCCACGGCGGCACCATCACGGCAACCAAAGGCAAAAAGTCCGACAAAGGCGACATCGGCCCCGGCGGCGGCGATATGAAAAACGGCGTCAACATCATCACCATCACCGGCGGCAGCATCCACTGCACGAGCGATACTAAAATTGTCGGAACCTTAACCAACGGCAGCAATCAACCCGTCTACCTCGCTACCCTCACCGTAGGCGAGACGACGCAAGCGGACACGAAGATCGAGGATGCAGTGATAAGCACAGCCCCCACCTACGGCCTGAACGATGTGACAACAGACAGCAACGGCTGTTTGTATTTCTGGCTCCCGGCCTCCGCCGAGACCACCGCGACCGCCGCGACCGTACTTGCGAACAATCAG
The DNA here is from genome assembly GCA_031278605.1 of Tannerellaceae bacterium. Taxonomy (GTDB): domain Bacteria; phylum Bacteroidota; class Bacteroidia; order Bacteroidales; family Tannerellaceae; genus DFXE01. The sequence continues at coordinate 30,519 of JAITKB010000132.1, read as the reverse complement.
GCGTACAAGAACAGCTCGATTACCGTGGCAGACGACAACACCACCACGGCTATACTTACTTTGGACGCCAACATACAAACACACTCCGTCACTTATAACGCCAACGAAGCCGGCGGTACGGCACCCATCGACAGCAAGAAATACCTGCCCAACTCGCCGGTTACGCTACCGGACAAGGGCGATCTGGAGAAAACAGGCTACGCCTTCTGCGGATGGACACGCCTCGGCAACAATGACAATGCCATCCTGCAACCGGGCGATCAGTTCTTCATGCCTTCGGAGGACGTAACACTCACGGCCGTATGGAAGCTAAAGACGGTCAGCGTCGACAAATCCGCCACGGCGGCGAGCGAAGGCTTGGCAGATCAGATCTCCTTCTCCCTCACAACGGAGAATATAACCGACGGAACCTACCCCGTGACAGTCAACTCTGCAACAAACGGCGTAACGGCGGATAATGTTACTATCTCCGACAACCATGGCACGCTCATGCTCCGGACCACAGCAGATACCCCCAACGGAGAACACCAACTAAGCGTCACGATAGACGGCATAACCTCCAACGACTTCAATCTAAATGTCCTTGCGAAGGTGACCGCTTCTTACCTCGACCAGGATGGGAATACCCAAACGAAAGATGGCGTAATCCAACTCACCTCGCCCGGCAATAAAACGCTCAGCAAGGACGAATGGTACCTCCTTTGCGGCGAGGTGTCCGGAGACTTCCTCCTCACCGTAAGCAACCAGGCACACCTGATCCTTAAGGACAATAGTTGTTGGACAATCAATAAGGGCATCCGCGTAAATGCCCCCAACGCACTGTCTATATACGCCCAATCCACCGGAGAGGCGATGGGCAAACTCATCGCCACCCCCGAAAATAAATACAATTACGATAGCAGCGCGGCCATTGGCGGAAATGCCCAAAATACGGGCGGCAAGATCACCATCTACGGCGGCAATATCACGGCTACCGGTAGCCAACACGGTGCGGCCATCGGCGGGGGAATTTATGGCGCGGGCGGCACAATCACCATCTACGGCGGCAATATCACGGCCATCACCTTCCAGGATAATTATATGACCGGCGCAGCCATCGGCGGCGGGAATCTCGGTAATGGCGGCACGATCACCATCCACGGCGGCAACATCACAGCAACCAGCTATAGCTTTGGTGCCGCCATCGGCGGCGGGCAGGACGGTGATGGCGGCACGATCACCATCTACGGCGGCAATATCCAAGCACTCAGCAACGCCTCCTACTACGCCACGGGCATCGGCGGCGGGCGGAACGCGTCGGGGGGCACGATCACCATCTACGGCGGCAACATCACAGCAATCGGCGGCTACGAGGCCGCAGCCATCGGCGGGGGGGGAGAAGACCAATCCGATATCAAATCGATCAACGTCGGTACGATCAGCATCCACGGCGGCATCATAAAGGCCACAGGCGGCAAAAACAAAGGCACAGCAGCAAGATTCGCCGCAGTCATCGGCGGAGGCTACGGCTGCGATGACGGCTCCATCCTCATCACCGGCGGCACCATCACGGCAACCAAAGGCGGCAATAGCCAAGGGTACGACATCGGCCACGGCTGCAACACAACAAATACAAAAGGCCCCACCCAGATCACCATCACCGGCGGCAGCATCCACTGCACAAGCGACAATAAAATTGACGGAACCTTAACCAACGGCTCCGATCAGCCCGTCTACCTCTCCACCCTCACCGTAGGCGTAGCGCCCATCGTAGCCAATACCGCCGTCACGGAAAGCAATATAGGATACGGCCTCACCGACGTAGTGACCGACGCCGATGGCAAACTCTACTTCTGGCTCCCCGTCACAGGCGACAACGGCGCCGCCGCCGAACGCATCTCCCTCACGGCCAACGACGCAGCTTACGCAAACACCTTCGTCCGCGGCGCCGTCAACACCACCTCGGCCACCCTGCTCCCACCCCAATCCCCTCCCCAAGCGGAGATTGACTACGTTGCCGAGCGACTCACCCAGCTGGATAACAATGCAACCTACCTGTTCAACAACACCACAGACGCCGCCGACAACGGCTACCCCATCGCCCCCGAATGGATAGGAGAAACCCTCACGATTGTAAAGAAAGGCGACAACACCTCCACCTCCGACAGCGAACCGCAATCCCTCCCCATCCCCGCCCGCCCGGCGGCGCCGACAGCGATAAACGGCATCGCTGAAACCATAGATGATTACAACAACGGAAGGATAGAAGGAGTCAACGAGACAATGGAGTACCAAAAGGCAGGAGACAACGATAGCTGGACCCCCTGCACCAGCACCAACGGCGGATCTATCGAAAACCTCGCACCGGACACCTACCACATACGCTACAAGGCAACCTCCGAGGCCTTCGCAAGCGAACCGGCCACGATCGTAATCGCAAATGGCGCTGCACAAACCCGCGTACTGAACATCACCCTCCCAACGTTCGACCCCCTGACCTACGGCTACGGGGAACTTCCCGAAGCGCAGGCCATCACGATAAAGAACTCCGGCAATACCCCGGCCACCATCACGAAGATCGCCGTATCGAACCCCGAATTATTCACCCTCGGCGGTAGCGACGCCATGGTGGAGGTGGTGGAGGCAGATGCGGAGATCGCCACCTGGACCATCCAACCGGCCCTCAACCTGAACGCCGGGACGTACTCCGCAAGCATCACCGTAACCTACAACGGCACGAGCGGCGAAACGGCCACGGAGACGCAATCCTTTACGGTAGAGAAAAAGGCCCCCGAAGTGGAAGACCTCGACTTCACCCTGAAAAACGCAACCTACAACGGCGTGGCACATGGCGTAACGGTATCCTGGAAATCCCCCCGGACCAATCCCGGCGGCGCCCTCACGGTGAAATACAACGGCAGCACAATCCAACCCATCGACCCCGGCGCCTATGCCGTCACGGTAGAGGTCAACGCCGCCGGCACGAACTTCCTCGCCACCAACAAACCCCTCGCCCTGGGAACGTTCCGGATTTTCTCCCCCACCGAGCCTTTGCTGTGTTCCGTGACCATCCCCGTCATACCGGGGGCTAAGACCACGCCCATCGCCGGCATCTATCACCTGTCGGCCGGATACGATTTTGAGTTCCTGATCCACCCCAATGCAGAGGTCGACGCCTCGGCCATGACCGTCACAACCGGACGGCCCAACGACGACCGGGGAGGCGTGGTGGTCACGCCCCGCACCGATGGGAGTTACTACGTACGCATCGTTGCCGTCAACGAGCGCATCACGGTAAGCGTGCAACTGCCGATCCCGACCGATCTCGCCTCCCCCAAGGGAGAGAATCTCAGGATATGGACCTCCGCCTCGCAACTCCACCTTTCGGCCGGCGCCGAGGCGGTTCATGCGAAAGTATTCACCCCCGCGGGTTTGTTGGTTAAGACCCTCAAGGCCGCACCCGGCGAAACCGTCGCAACGACCCTCGCCCCCGGCCTCTATTTCGTAGCCACAAACAAGGGCGACCCACACAAAATAGTCATCTCCGGCTTCTAACGGCATCAATTCCAACTCCCTTTGGGCATGAAGTAAAGAGGGGGACGTCTTTCGGACATCCCCCTCTTGTTTTGCGTTGCCACCCGGGCGGCAAGGAAAACAGGATCTTTATAGCGTCTTTACAGTGAAATTGCGCCAAGCTACCTTGATGCCGCCCCCATCGTGAATCTGAAGGGCAATGCGTCCCTGCCCGAAACCGATTTTCTCGTCGGAGAAGTTGACCATCTCCTCGTTGTTCAGCCAGGTTGTAACATTGTCGCCCTGAACCTTGATGCGCAGGGTGTTCCACTCGCCGGCTTTCAGGATATTTTCCTTTTCGTCCGGTATTTGAATCAGCCAGCCGCGCCCGTAGGATTCGTATATGCCGCCGGTGTCGTATCCTGAAGGGGCTACTTCCACCTGCCAGCCGTTGACCTTTACGCCTTCTTCAATGAATGAACGGATGAATACGCCGGAATTTCCGTCGGCTTCCTGTTTGAATTCAACCGAGAGGTCAAAATCGTCGTAATAGGCTCGCGTGGCCAGATAACCGTACTTCTTATCCGGTCCGCTTTCGCAGTACAGCAAGCCGTCCTTTACGTACCACAACTCCGTGCCGTACACCTCCCAGCCCGTGAGATCCAGGCCGTTAAAAAGGACGACCTCTTCGGTCTTACGCGGCAATTCCTTGATCTTCAAGTTGCGGAACGAAGCAGGGTATCCATGATCCTGCAAGCAAATCACACCCTTCCTCGCCAAACCGTATTCCGGAGCATCCGCCCATTTCCCGCTGTTCTTGCGGGCAAACCAATCGTCGCTCCAGGCCTCAAACTCCAATATCTTGGCGCCATTCAGCCAGTGTTCGACATGTCCGTTATCGAAAACAATCCGGGAATTGTTCCATTCCCCTTGCGGATGGACCTTCATCAACGAGAGGTCGGGCAGGTACATGGCATAGTCTACGCCAAGTTTCTGCCAATCTTCCAGAGGTTCGGGGAAGTTCTCCTCGTCTATCAATTGATATTCAGGCCCCGTAACATAAGGAACCTCAAATTGCGGACGCTCCACCACATGGTAGAGTATCCCGCTGTTTCCGCCTTTGGAAAGTTTCCAATCCCACGATAACTCAAAGTTTTCATACGTCTTTTCCGTCACAATGTATCCGCTGGCGTCACTTCCGTCGCCTTTGGCCTGGATGCATCCGTCTACCACATGCCAGGGCTGTGTCAGCGTTGTGCCGTTGTAGTCTTTCCATCCTTCCAGTGTCCGACCGTCAAACAACAACTGCCAGCCATCCGCTATCTCTTCCGAAGTAAGGACATTCTGCCTTCCTTCACCACACGAAACCCACAGGAGCATCATAGAAATAAGAACACTCCAAGTCCGTCTTTTAACCGATAATTCCATAATACATACGTTTAATTGATTGTTAATAATTGATGCGCAAAAATAAAGCATTTTCAGCCGCTTTTATAGTCTTTTGTGAAATTTTCACGACAGAGCGCCTTGTCTGGTAAACATATTTTGCGACATTTGCCTCCGCTCTCTCAAAAATAACACACACACGAGAAAAAGAATAATGGTTAAAATAGATATAAAATTAATTAGCACTTCCTGTCTTATCTTCGCTTCCGTCTTGAAAATGGAAGGACAACATAAAGAAAACCAAGTACACGCCAATAGATTGGATGAACATATTTCGGTGTTGATGGCCGACCGGATCATCCAAACAAACATAGCACTGGAGAAAATAGCCACCTGGGAAGAAATCCATACCCGTGAAGAAGAAGACTGGCTCTTCCCCGCCGGAGAACTCTACGGAGATAACTGGGATACACGCTGGGTTGACCCGTTCCGGAACGATACGGCCAAGATCGTTTTCCCCGATTCCTGCGAAATAGATTGTTCGGCATTTATCATCCCCATACATAACGAACCTCTGAAAATCACCTCTTCCTACGGGCCGCGTCGGAGACGTATGCACCGGGGTATTGATTTGAAGTTGCAGATAGGAGATACGGTTTACGCCGCCTTCCCCGGAAAAGTACGTATCCGGAATACGGAACGACGAGGCTATGGGAAGTATCTGGTGCTCCGGCATCCCAACGGATTGGAAACCGTCTACGGACACCTCTCGGACTGGCTGGTTGATACAAACGAGGTCGTTCGCGCCGGAGATCCGATCGCCCTGGGAGGAAATACAGGACGCTCCACCGGTTCTCATCTCCACTTTGAAACCCGCTTCATGGGACAAGCCGTCGACCCTTCGGAAATTATCGACTTTGAAAACAAAACGCCGCATCGGGAATTATTTGTCTTTCGCAATATCCGGATAAACGGACGGAACAGCAATCTCTATACCTCGTCCGAAAACCAAATTGTTTTTCATCGCATCAAATCGGGAGATACCCTGGGCTCCATAGCCCGCCGTTATGGGACTACCGTGGGGGAGTTATGCCGGTTGAACGGACTGAAAGCAACTTCCATCCTTCGGACAGGACAATCTTTGCGTTGCGGCGTCAGCCGCCCGAAAACCGCAGAGGCCAAACCTTCCGCCCGTATCCTGTCCTCCGGTTCGTAATCTTCCGAATCCATGCCGTTGCTGCTTCATACCTGTTGCGCCCCCTGCTCCGCTCCCGTTATCGAATGGCTGCTTGAACAAGGGATACGGCCTTCCTTATTTTATTACAACCCGAATATCTTCCCAAGGGAGGAATACGAAATCCGGAAAGCGGAATCAGTCCGCTATGCCTCTGCCTTAGGGCTTGAGATGATCGACGGCGATTATGATCATGACCGATGGCTCAGGGAAGTAAGCGGAATGGAAAACGAACCGGAACGAGGCAAGCGTTGCCTGCAATGCTTCGGCATACGACTCCGGACCACAGCCCGGCAAGCCCACGACGGCGGATTCGGATGCTTCGCAACAACGTTGGCTTCCTCACGCTGGAAAGACCTCCGCCAGATTGCGGAGGCAGGACACCGGGCGGCGGCCCAATGGGATGAGGTGAGGTTTCTGGAAAAAAACTGGCGCAAAGGCGGACTGAGCGAACGACGAAGGATATTGCTGAAGGAGCATGGGTTTTATAACCAGCCGTATTGCGGATGCGAATTTAGCGCCCTCCGTCGAAATTCAAATGAATAACAACATATTCCGATTGACTCCCTATACGGAATTTCCCTCCCCAGATGCCTAAGCCGGAGGTGACGTAAATGTGGCTGTCTCCCTTTTTCAAATATCCGTAGGGATGCTCAAAAAGTTTGGCTATCACCCAGGTGAACGGCCAGATCTGGCCGTTGTGCGTATGTCCGGACAGTTGCAGGTCGATGCGGTTTTTCTCCGTATCGTTTAGGTTGAGGGGTTGGTGGTCGAGCATAATGAGCGGCTTGGTCTTATCGGTGGGGGCAATCAGTTCGGCGATAGACTTTCTTCCGGGGTTCGAGCGATCGTCGCGTCCGATGAGATAAAACGAATCATTGATTAAAATAACGGAGTCCCGCAGCAGTGTGATGCCGGCGGATTGCAGAAACAAGGCGCTCTTGGTGGCGTTTCCTATGTACTCGTGGTTGCCGAGAACGGCATAGACGCCCTGTTTGGCGCGGATTTTCCTGACAGATTCCGCGAAATTCCGGGCAAACAAAGGATACGTATTGCTGTCCACCAGATCGCCGACAATCAGAACGACGTCCGCTTCTTCGTCGTTAATAAGGGGCAACCAACGCTCAAACTCTTCCCTGCCGATGCCGTATCCCAAATGCAAATCGCTTATCGCTACGATTTTCAAAGTATTTATGCGTCCGCCCTCCTTGGGGATGCCAAGGGATAGTTCGATCCTTTGCTTATCCGCATAATGCAGGTATCCGAGGCCGAGGCAGAAGGCAATCACCGTGATCAGGGACAGGAAGCCGATCCAGCTTCCGGAAAAAAACTTTTCGATCGGAAGGAGATGCGTTACACGCACGAGGTCTATCAGCACAACGGCCAGGAGAAGATAGAGGAATACGATGATCCACGACATCCCTATCCGCGACATAAAAGCGGCGAGGGACTGGGGCAGATAATTACCCACCGACAAGCTGAGGATGGGAAACAACACAACCGTTATGCCTGCAACCAGCATAACGATCCTTCCGGGCGAGGACGGGATCATAAACCAAAGCCTGTGGAACAAATAACCATGAGCGCCCAGGACAACACCCAGCAGGGTCAGGATCTGTACAATTCGCATACGTTACCGTTTTTTTTTCAATTAAATTCCTTTCCGTATTTCAACTGTACATCGGCTATAAATTGCTTGATGCGTTGTTCATTATCTTTCTTGCAGATAAGCAGTACATTTCCCGATTCGGCAATGAGGTGGTCATCCATTCCCTCAATCACGACCAAACGCTCCGGGTCGTCTATGGCGATGATATTCCCCCGGCTTTCGTACAGGATAACATGGCTTTTCTTCAGCTTTACGTTGCCTTGTTCGTCTTTTTCGGCCAGGTCATACAGGGATCCCCAGGTACCCAGGTCGGCCCAGCCGAAGTCCACACACATCATGTATACGTTATCGGCCTTTTCCATGACGCCGTAATCTATGGAGATACTAAGGCAATAGGGGAAATGTTCTTCTATAAAGGCTTTCTCGCCGGGCGTGCGGAAGATTTCCCTGCCCAGGTCAAAGCGGCTGCTGATATCCGGAAGGTGTTTGACAAATGCTTCGATGATGGTATTGACGTTCCACACGAAGAGGCCGGAGTTCCAGAAGAACTCTCCGCTTTCATAAAACACCTGTGCCAGCTCCTGATTGGGCTTTTCCGTAAATGTCTTTACTTTCGAGAACTCGCCCAGTCCTCCCAGGCTGCTGCGCTGGATGTAGCCATAACCCGTTTCCGGGCGCGAGGGTTTGATTCCCAGGGTAACTAAGGCGTTGTTGTCCTTCACAAATTCCAGGCCTTTTTGTATGTCCTGCAAAAAGACGTCTTCCTTCAGAATCAGATGATCCGAAGGCGCCATAACGATATTGGCATTCGGGTTACAGGCCCTGATATGGTAGGAGGCATAGGCAATGCAGGGGGCCGTATTCCGGCGGGAGGGTTCCAGAAGGATATTTTCTTCCCGGATACAGGGCAATTGTTCCTTGACGAGGGAAAAGTACAAGGCATTGGTAACAACAAAGATATTTTCCAGGGGGATGATTCCGGCAAAGCGGTCGAACGTCTGTTGAAGCAGGGAACGTCCGGTGCCGAAAAAGTCAAGAAATTGTTTCGGGTAATTCACCCGGCTGAAGGGCCAGAAGCGGCTACCGATTCCCCCTCCCATAATCACGCAATAGTTATCTTTCATGTTATCTTTCATGTGTCGGGTCGTATTGTTGTTTATAGTTTACACTACCGAATGAACGCTGCAAAGGGTCATTTATTTTCTTTTTCATTCCTTATTCACGGAATAGATTCCCCGGTAATGATTTCAATGTTTTCCCGATGCCTGTTTGCCGGATGCTTTCCGGGGCGTTTTTTTCTTTGTAGAGGCTGGCTCGTATCATGCCTGTGGAGTTGAAGGGCATGGCTATCCGTCCGTTTTTATCCAGGGCGATGAGTCCGCCGTTTCCGGCTTCGGCGTTCAGTTCATGGTGGATGATGTGGTGTGCGGCCTGTTGGATGGTTTCGTTCAGGTATTTGTATCGGGCGCAGAGGTTGAAGGCTACGGCATGTCGGATGAAATATTCTCCGTGTCCGGTGCACGAGACGGCACAGCTCCGATTATCGGCATAGGTACCGGCTCCGATGATGGGTGCGTCGCCGATGCGTCCCCAGCGTTTACGCAACATGCCTCCGGTGCTGGTGCCTGAGGCGAGGTTTCCGCTTTGGTCGAGGGCTACGCAGCCTACGGTGCCGTTTTTGGCGCTTTCTTTTTTGAGTTGTTCGATCCATTCCAGCGTACGGGGGGTGGCGAAGTAGGAATTATCTACGGTTTCCAAGCCCTGTTCGGCGGCGAAATATTCGGCGCCTTTACCGCTTAGCATGACATGGGGCGATTGCCTTGCAACGGCGTATGCTGCCAGGATGGGATTTTTCACGGTGGTTACTCCGGCCACGGCGCCGGCAATCAGGTCTTTGCCCAGCATGATGGCGGCGTCGAGTTCAAAAACGCCGTCGGCCGTAACCGTAGCGCCTTTCCCGGCATTGAAGAGGGGATTATTTTCCAGATAGGTCACAACGGCCAGAACGGCTTGTTCGGCTTTGCCTCCTTTGGAGAGGATGCCCTCGCCAATCCAAAGGGCCGAATCCATGGCGGCATACAGGAGGGGGGCGCGTACCGGATCGTCTTCCGTAGCGCTCAGATTGCCGGCTCCTCCGTGAATCACTAATGCATAGTCACACGCTTGACTATAACTGCGGGTGATGCCGAACAGCATCAACAGGACTGTAAGAAACAGATGCTTTGTCATAATTTTTTATGTTTTATCCACAAAGTTAATCATCTACTCCGAGGAACCTAACCCTCCTTGCCGATAGCGGACGATGGCTATTTTTTTTGTTTTCATCAAAAACTTACCCTCAGCCGCGACTTTTTTTTTTGTTTTCACTCCGGCACAGGCTGTGCCGCGGCTATTTTTTTTGTTTTCACTCCGGCACAGGCTGTGCCGGAGGCATTTTTTTTGTTTTCATTGCGGCACAGGCTGTGCCGGAGGCATTTTTTTTGAATTCCATGAAAGAAAATTCATACTTTCGCCTACCGGACAAATCCGGCACAAAGACAAGATGAACACGGAAGAAAAGAAACAATGTGTACTCGAGAACCTGATATACGTCATCATCTGGTTAGTTATTTTCGCCACGCCGCTGTTTACGGCCAACCACCCGCAAAGCAATGTGCGCGACTGGAGTCTGATCCGGATGGTCTGGAAAACCACGCTCCCGTTTTTCTTCCTCTTCCTTGTCAACAATTACGTCCTGGTGCCCTTCTTCCTGATACGACGGAAATCATGGAAATATGCCCTCTTCGTATTCCTTTCGCTCCTACTCCTCTCAGTGTTCCAACCCCAGAGAACTTTCATGCCAACCGCCCCCCGCAACGAAAATCGCCCGCCCTTTCCCCAAGAAGAACCCTTCGGCCCTTTCCGCGACCGGCAACAACGCGACAGACCCTTCCTCCCACCCCAAAGGCTCAAGCCTTCAACCCCTCCGTTCCATTTCCTGAGACTGATGATCAATCCCTGGGTGATTGCCGTCCTTTTAATCGGTCTCAACATGGCCGTGAAATTTCTGTTTAAGTCCATCCGGGACGAACGCCATCTGCGCGAGCTGGAAAAATATACGCTGGAAATGGAACTGAATTACCTCAAAGCCCAAATCAACCCCCATTTCTTTATGAATACCCTCAACAATATTCATGCGCTGATCGACATAAACACGGAAAAAGCCAAGGAAACCATCCTCGAACTATCCAAAATCATGCGCTACGTGCTCTATGAAGCCAGTCAACAACAAGTCTCCCTGGCCAAGGAAATGCAATTCATAGAAAACTATATCGCCCTGATGCGCATCCGCTACACCGATGGCGTGGACGTGCGCCTTCACTTGCCCTCGCCCATCCCCCCGGAGGCCACGGTCTCCCCGCTGCTGGTGGTCACGATCATCGAAAATGCCTTCAAGCACGGAATCAGCTACCGCCACAATTCCTTCGTGCACGTCACCCTCAAGGTATCCGACAAACGGTTGACTTGTACGGTCGTCAACCGCATCCCCCCTTCGTTCACCCCCGCGCATCCCGGCGTGGGAATGGAAAACATCCGGAAACGTTTGAGCCTGTTATACGAAAACAACTACCTCTTAGATATTCAGCAAAGCAATGAAAAATACCGAGTCACAATGGAAATCCCCCTTGGCCGCGATGCGATGCATGGCGATCGACGATGAGCCGCCGGCGCTCACGCAAATTACAGGCTACATACAAAAAACCCCGTTCCTGGAACTAACCGCCGCCTGCTATTGCGCCGTCGAGGGGATTCCGCTCCTCACGGAAGAAAACATCGACCTCCTGTTTATAGATATCAGTATGCCCGATATCAACGGCCTGGACTTTGTGCGCACGCTCCGGAAAAAACCGATGATCATCTTCGTCACGGCTTATTCCGAATACGCCATAGACGGCTTCCGGGTAGACGCCTTTGATTACCTTCTCAAACCCATCGGATACCTCGACTTTCTCTATGCCGCCGAAAAAGCCTACCGGCAATACAAACTTCGCCGCAACGAACACCTCGCCCTGCCCACTTCGCCCGTTGCCGAACGTTTCTTTGTGAAGTCGGAATACAAAACCATGCCCATCGAAATACAGTCGATCACCCACATCGAAAGCCGTAGCGAATACCTGCGTATCTATACCGAAACCACCTCGCCCGTAATGACCCTGGGCAGCATGAAGTCCATCGAGGAACGACTCCCCGCCGACCGCTTCATGCGTGTGCACCGTTCCTATATTGTGCATCTGCCCAAAATAACCTCCGTGGAACGCAGCCATATACTGATCAACCACAAAATCCGCATCCCCGTGGGGGAACAATACAAGGAAGCCTTCCGAAATTACCTTGCCGTACATTCCCTTTGAAGCGCACCGGGAGCTTTTTTTTGTTATAACATGCAGGATTAGGGAGGTAAACAGGGTTGGATTTTGTAAGGATTGTGTTTTTATTGAAAAAAACCAACTATCTTTGCACTACAAACGTATTAAACAATAAAGAAAATGAGATGCCGAAATTTATCCCCAACACGTTGTATCCATACCCTTCTTCTGCTTTTGTGCGCCGGGCTGCCTGCCTCCTGGGCGTCGGCTCAAGTACATATCGGCTCGGATACACCCCCCAAATCATCCGCCATGCTGGAAATATCGTCCACCGATAAAGGTATACTCTTGCCCGGCATAGCCCTGAAGTCCACAAACGACACGATGAGCATAAACCAAAATCCCACCGACGGATTGCTGATATTCAATACCACGGAAAATCCCCAGCTGAACCTGTACAAAGGCCTCTATGCCTGGAACAGCGTGAAAGGCGCCTGGGCCAACCTCGTAAGCCACCGGAATTTCCCCAACATCCTCACTTCGCATTACGCCGTGGAGGAAACCTTCCTTGTGATCAACATCCGGACGCCGCAAGAGGCTTTGCAGCAAACCCTCAAGAACAACCTCTCGCAAGTGACCTTTGAGACGTGCATCATAAACAGGGATAATTGTTTCCATACCGCCACGGGTCAATTCATCGTGCCGGAGAAAGCCCTCTATAAAATCGTCTGCGGAATAGAAGTCTACTGCACCAAGGCCGACGCCAGCGATTACGCGGGGATGAATCTCGTCTTTACCAAGCCCTCGGGACAAACCGTCAAGGAAAGCGCATCCCTTACCCGCGCCTATATCATGCCCGACAAGACGCTAAAAGACAGTAACCTGGTCCTGGCCCCCTCGCTTATATACAGCGATTCCCTGGAAGCAGGCACCAAAGTCTCAATGGAGGCTCTGTTTTTTTCGTCCAAGACCTCGGAAGGAAAAATAAGGAGAAAGTATTTATACATTGACGCACTTTGATAAATCAGGAACATGAGACGTATACGTATAATAACAGGTATATCCATGATGCTTTGCTTGGCCCTTGGCGTTCGCGGACAGGTATTCATCGGAACGGAACCAACCAACAACCAGGTGGTGCTTGAAGTAAAATCAAGCAACCGCGGCCTTCTCCCCCCCCGGATAAACATCCCGGATACCACACAGGCCTATCCCGTAACCTCCCCCGATGAAGGTCTGTTCGTGGCAAACACCCATCCCGGCAAGGAAGGTCTATACTTCTGGAACGGACAGGCGTGGGAAAAACTGAAAACCCTCGAATCGGTCCTGACCGATATGCAACAGACAGGAAAAGAAAACATCTTCGTTGGAACAGCAAACTATTCGACGCCCATAGATATTCAACGAAACCGATGGAACGAGGTAGAAATGACAGCCATCAAAGGCACGCTGGTAGACAGGAAAAAATACCGCATCCCGCAAAACGGCGTTTATGAAATCATGGCAAGCTTTACGGGCGCGGCCTCCAAAGCCAATGGATTTGTCGTTCTGAACCTCTACAACTATACCACAGGAGCAGACCTCTCTTCCACCACCAAGAGCCAGCTATCCTCCTATGTGAATGTAGCGGCCAAGTCAATCTACTGCGGCGCCCTGAACGCCGGAGATATTATAGGGATACGGATCTATTACGGTTCGACAGATTCCAAAGTCTCGAAAGTGAAAACAGCGCTGCTGAGCGTGAAAAAGATCAATGGGTATTAAACTTAAACACAACAGAACGATGCAAAAGATCCTATTTTTTTATGTATGCCCCGTCCTCCTCTGCCTTTGTCTTTGTCTTTGCCTTTGTCTTTGTCTTTGCGGCAAGATGCAAGCGCAAGTGATCCTAAGCGATAGCCTTCGGTCTCATCCTTCGGCCATATTGAATATGGATATGCGGCCCATCGACAACAATCATCACCGGGGAGTCCTTTTACCCCGTATCCCCCTTCGCAACTCCACCGATCGCTCGGCCATCCCCTCCCCGGACGATTTCCTGCTCGTCTTTTCCCCCTACAAAGATTCGATGGAATCCGGATTGAACTATTGGTATGCGAACCACTGGCATCGCGTCCTGAGTGAAACGGAACTCTACACGCATATATCGGAACAAAACATCACACAAACCGTACTGTCGGCCCGACTGATGGAAATGGAGAAAACCCTTCACGTAACGGATTCGAGGAACTCCAACCCCTACAAGCTACCGCTGAATAATGTGGTATTCGACAGCCAGAACGCCTACAATCAAACAAAATACGAGTACGTCATACCGGAAACCGGCACCTACGAGATTGTATGCGATGTGGCATGTTTTATAGACAGGGACCCAAAGGATAAAAGAGACGTGAGCGTGGAAACTTTCATCCAGGTAAACAACAAGATGATGATTAACGACCTCATATCCGGTGCGTCGACCATCATGACCGGCTCGGTAATTCACATTACGGAACTCCACAAGAACGACATCGTGTATGGTGCGGTAGGGGTTGGCAACTGGAAGGAGAGCAAGTTCCGGGTAACCAGCGCCTCGCTGACCATTGTGAAGTATTAGCCCTGTCCGGGAAAACACCTCGCGTCACCGAATTAAACCTTTCAAGAGAATAGTTGTCGAACAAAGGTAACGGACAACGTATTAATGAAAGATTTCATTACTTTTGCCCTATCTGATTATCATCGTAAACCAATTAATAAAAGAAAAATGAAACGGCGCGAATTTTTTAAGACCGGTGTAATGGCAGGTGTTGCCTTGTCATTGAATTTTGACGGATTGCAAGCGGCTCTGGATTCAAATGCCACAGCCCTGGAAACGGCGCCCGACTTGGTCGCCGTAATGGGTGGCGAACCGGAAGCTATGCTCGATAAAGCCCTGGAAACCCTTGGAGGAATAGGGAAATACATTAAAAAAGGACAAAAGGTGGTTATCAAACCCAACGTCGGATGGGACCGAACACCGGAACTGGCAGGAAATACAAACCCCCTGCTGATAAAAGCGCTGGTGAAGCGATGCCTCTCCGCCGGAGCTTCGAAAGTAACGGTGTTCGACCATACATGCGACGACTGGCTGAAGTGCTATAAATCCAGCGGCATCGAAGCTGCCGTCAAAGAAGCAGGCGGCATCATGCTCCCGGGGAACGACGAGAAGTATTACAAAAGCGTCGCCATACCCCAGGGAGTGAAAATCAAAGAGGCCAAAATACATGAAGCCCTTCTGGAAGCCGACGCATGGATCAATGTGCCTATATTGAAAAACCATGGAGGAGCCAAATTCTCCTGCGCTATGAAAAACCTGATGGGTATTGTCTGGGACCGACGGGTGTTTCACTCCAACGACTTGCAGCAGTGCATCGCCGATCTTTGTACCTGGCAAAAGAAGCCGGTGCTGAACATCGTGGACGCCTACCGCATGATGCATCAAAACGGCCCGCAGGGTAAGAGCGCCGCCGATGTGGCAACCATCCGCTCGCTGTTGGCATCGCCCGACATCGTGGCCATCGACACGGCAGCCCTGGGGTTGTTCAATCAGGTTAAGAAACTCGACATGGCCTCCGTCGGACATATCGGCAAAGGCGCTTCGCTCAAACTCGGCACTACCGAGCTGAGTACCTTAAATATCAAACGAATCAAGCTATAGGAACCCGGAAACAAACATCCCATGAAACAACCAGGGGTAAAAACAGTAAATCATCTTAAACGATTGCGAGTATTCCTCGCAATCTTGTTTTTCGCACCCATCCTTTTGTATTTTGTAGATTTCGCAACGGTGTTACCGCAGGGGATTCATTCGCTCCTGCATGTTCAAATGATCCCGGCTATTTTAAGCGGTGCGGTTGGGATTATTGTGTTACAGTTTGTGATCGCCCTGTTTTTCGGGCGTATTTATTGCTCTGTGCTGTGCCCGGCCGGAGTTTTTCAGGATATGATCAACCGGGTGTTCTGCCTCGGGAAGAAGAAATCGAAGGGCGTCAGACGCTTCTCGTATCATAAACCTCCGAATATCTTCCGCTATGGGATGCTGGGGCTGGTGCTTCTTTCGCTCCTTAGCGGCCTGACCACCTTGGTGGTGTGGTTTGACCCGTACAGTAATTTCGGACGCATCGCCGCCAACCTCTTCCGCCCGGTGGTGATGTGGGGGAACAACCTCCTGGCCGATGTGCTGATGCGTATGGAGAATTACAGCCTTTATCACGTCACGATCCACACGGTTACCTGGGCCGGACTTTTTTCGGCGGCTCTCATCCTGCTTGTATTGCTTGTGCTGACGGTTTTTCGCGGACGTTTGTTTTGCAACACCCTCTGCCCCGTGGGGACTTTGCTGAGTCTGGTGTCGCGTTATGCCTTCTTCCGGATTACCTTCAAGGAGCAGCTTTGCAACCGATGCGGTAATTGCGAACGCAGTTGCAAGGCCGAAGCCATCGACAGCAAACGGATGAAGGTCGACGCCTCGCGTTGCGTGGCTTGCTTCAACTGCACTTCTTCGTGCACGAAACAGTCGCTTGGGTACCGCTTTGCCCCTTTCCCTGGGGTTGGGAAAACAACCGAAAGCCGCAGGAAATTCTTCGCCACGGGCGCCGGCATTGCCGCTTCGCTTCCTGTGGTTTCCGCCCTGGCGTCTTCGGTCGAATCTTCGCCGGTTGTCGGGTCTTCGCCCCGGGCACCGCAATTGCCGGTTACGCCCCCCGGCTCCATGAACCTGGAGCGTTTCAAGGACCAATGCACAGCCTGTCACCTTTGCGTGGTAAGATGTCCGACGCAGGTACTCCGCCCGGCCGGACTTCAGTTTGGCTTCGACTACCTGCTGCGCCCGTATTGCGCCTTCAAGAGCAGCTATTGCAATTACGAATGTACCGTGTGCGGCGATGTTTGCCCCGTGCAGGCCATACAGAGGCTGACCAAGGAAGAAAAGCGTACCACCCAGGTGGGCATTGCCACATTCCATATCGACCGATGCATCGTATATACCGAAGGAACCGACTGCGGGGCCTGCTCCGAACACTGCCCTACACAGGCCGTTCACATGACGCCTTACGAGGGAACGTTGACCATCCCGCAGGTAGAACCGGCGCTTTGCATCGGATGCGGAGGCTGCGAGTCGATTTGCCCCGTGAATCCTCTCCGGGCCATTCTTGTTGTGGCCAATGAGGAACATCAGCAGGTTGCTCCGCCGGAAGAAGAAGAGGTGGAGGAGATTAAAATAGACAACTTCGGATTCTGAATCTTTCCGCCCATGAAATGCAAATTATTGGTAGTCGACGTGGACGGGACGTTGCTCAACAACCGGAAGGAGCTTACGCCTTTCACCCGTTCCACCTTGGTGAAGGTGCAACAAATGGGTGTGCAGATCCTGCTGGCCTCGGGAAGGTCTACACATGGGTTGCGCCCCATTGCCCTGGAGTTGGAGTTAGATAAATACAACGGGTTTATCCTGTCCTACAACGGCGGGCAGATCATCCGGATGCAAAACAACGAACTCCTGTTTGAACGCCGCATCAATCCCAAAGACATCCCTTACCTGGAAAAGGAAGCGAACAAATACGGCTTCCCCATCCTGACGTATCATCAGGACACGATGATTGCCGGGGGCGACCATAGGCACATCCGCGAAGAGGCCGAACGCAACGGGATGAAGCTGCTTTTGGTAGACGACTTTGCTTCGCAGATCACCTTCTCGCCCTGCAAATGCATGATCGTGAGCGACGACGAAGAAAAGCTTGCCGCCCTGGAAATGCACCTGAAGAAACACCTGAGCGGCGTGCTGGATGTGTTCCGCTCCGAACCCTATTTCCTCGAAATCCTCCCGCCGCAAATCAACAAGGCCGATACCCTGGGCGTACTCATGGAGAAATTGTCCCTCACGCCGGAGGCCGTGATCGCCATTGGCAACGGGGTTTGCGACATCGGCATGATCCAGATGGCCGGGCTGGGCGTGGCCATGGGCAATGCCGACGAACGCGTGAAGCGATGCGCCGATTATACCACCGCTTCGAACCAAGACGAGGGGTTGGCCCGGGCCGTGGGGGAGCACCTCATTGCACGCATGCGCCCCGCCGATATTCCGCTGGAGGAGATGAACCTCCGGGCCGAACACGCCCTGATGGGGAATCTCGGCATCCAATACACCTATGCTTCGGAAAACCGCGTGGAAGCCACCATGCCGGTGGACCGACGTACGCGCCAGCCCTTCGGCATCCTGCACGGGGGAGCCACGCTTGCCCTGGCGGAAACCGTGGCCGGCTTTGGCTCCATGATCCTGTGCAATCCCGACGAAATCGTTGTGGGGATGCAGGTGAGCGGCAATCACGTGTCTTCTGCACGTGAGGGGGATACGGTGCGTGCCGTAGGGACCATCATCCACAAGGGACGTTCCTCACACGTATGGAATGTGGATGTGTTTACCTCAACCGACAAATTGGTATCGTCCGTCCGGGTGGTCAACAGCCTATTGAAAAAGCGATGAGCGGGGATTTCCCGGAGAGATTGGATTCCCTTATCGAGGGGATGCGGAGTTTCGCCCTTTACCGCAGTCCGCACGACCGCTACGCACACCTCCTCCTCCAGGAGAAAACCCTGCCCAAACGTCTGTACGACCTCCGCAACCTCAACACGCTATCGGGTTTTGTCATGGCGCCTTTCCGAGTTTCGGCCTCCTGCCCCGTTGTGCTGCTCGAACCCGACGGAAGGGAACGTATCCTTTTGCCTTGTGCCGAGGCTCCGACGCCTCCCGAACCCCTTCCCCCCCCCCCGGCCATGGACGAAGCCTACCGGGGACGTTTCCTTGTGTTTTTGTCTGCCCTTGGGCAGGAGCGTTTCCACAAGTTGGTTCTCTCGCGCAGGCGGCTTGTGGTGCGGGGCAAGGGTTTTTCCCCCTCAAGGGTTTTTCTCCGCGCCTGCCTGCAATTCCCGGACTCTTACGTTTACCTTTTCCACACGCCCTATACCGGCTCCTGGCTCGGCAGCACGCCGGAACTTCTTTTGGAAGGCCAAAACAACCGTTGGCACACCGTGGCCCTTGCCGGCACGCAAACCCTATCGCCCGGCGTAGCGCCCGCCGCCTGGGACGATAAAAACCGTACCGAGCAAAGGCTTGTAGCCCAATACATCCACACCCAACTCGCCCGCCTGGGCATACAAGCCGAAGCGCACGGACCCTATACCGTGCAGGTGGGTCGGCTGGCACACCTGCAGAGCGACTTTCGTTTTACGCTTCCCGGCCTTGCCCGACCGGGTGATTTGCTCCACCTGCTGCATCCCACGCCCGCCGTGTCGGGACTTCCCAAGGAGGAGGCCTGTTGTTTTATTTCCGCCCACGAGGGTTATCGCCGCCGTTATTATTCCGGCTTCACGGGATGGATCGACCCCGAAGGCCCAAGCGAGGTCTATGTCAATCTGCGTTGCATGAACATCCTCCGCCGTCGCCTCGCCCTTTATGCCGGCGGAGGACTGCTGACCACCTCCCTGCCCGAAGGAGAATGGCAGGAAACGGAAAACAAGATGCAAACCATGCTATCCCTGTTAAAAACGGAAAAAGCTTAATAGCCCGGATTCTGTGACCAGCCGGGATTCTTGGTGATCTGATCATAGGGTATGGGGAAGAGATTCCGGGTGTTGTCTGTCGGCCTGAGGGGTTTTGAACGTCCATGCTACTGCACAGGCCCGTAGGCGCTGATCCATTTGCCCGAAGTATGGTTATAGAAACGCCCACAGCGCCCGGAATGGAACCCGTGTATTAGGATTGGAAGCTCCTGCTTCCTGCATTTGTATGCTTTCTTGTTTGGATTGATTCCCGTGTTCCAAACACCAACACCAATCCAAAATGGTGCGACCCTCATGTTCCAAACACCCATATCAATCCAAAATGGTACGACCCTCGTGTTCCAAACTCCAACATCAATCCAAAATGGTACGACCCTCATGTTCCAAACTCCAACATCAATCCAAAATGGTACGACCTTCGTGCTCCAAACTCCAATATCAATCCAAAATGGTACGACCCTCGTGTTCCAAACTCCAATATCAATCCAAAATGGTGCGACCTTTGTGTTCTAAACTCCGGCATCAATCCAAAATGGATTGAATACAAAAAGAAACTCCAAGAACTTTCAACTTGGAGTCAGGGAAGAGATCGTGTGCGTCGCGCACAAAAAAAAAGCGGAATATTGTATATCCCGCTTTTCTACAAACAATCTTATTTAAACTTTTACATCATGCCGCCCATGCCGCCACCCATACCCGGGTTCATCGGCGCAGCAGGCGTCTCTTCTTTCTTTTCGGCAACGACACACTCGGTTGTGAGGAACATCCCTGCGATAGAAGCTGCATTCTCCAGAGCGACACGAGCCACTTTGGCCGGGTCTATAACTCCTGTTTGACAGAGGTTTTCGTACACATCGCTACGTGCATTGTATCCGTAGTCGTCTTTGCCTTCCTTTACTTTCTGCACCACAACGGCGCCTTCTTTCCCCGAATTGACAACAATCTGACGAAGCGGTTCTTCTATCGCACGCTTCACGATTTCAATACCGGTTGTTTCGTCTTCGTTTTCTCCCTTCAGATTTTCCAACACACCAATAGCCCGAACGTATGCTACGCCTCCTCCGGGAACGGTTCCTTCTTCAATGGCTGCACGCGTAGCGCTCAAGGCGTCGTTTACGCGGTCTTTCTTTTCCTTCATTTCCACTTCGGAAGGAGCGCCGACATAAAGAACGGCTACCCCGCCGGAGAGTTTGGCCAGACGTTCCTGCAGTTTTTCCTTGTCATAGTCGGAAGTGGTTGTTTCGATTTGCGATTTCAGTTGGGCGATACGTGCCTGGATGGCCCCTTTATCGCCGGCTCCGTCAACAATCGTTGTATTATCTTTATTGACTACGACTTTTTCCGCATTACCCAGCATATCCAGCGTAGCGTTTTCCAGCTTCATGCCGGTTTCTTCCGAAATAACCGTACCGCCGGTCAAAATGGCGATGTCTTCCAGCATGGCCTTGCGACGGTCGCCAAAGCCCGGAGCTTTCACGGCACAAATCTTCAGCGATCCGCGCAAACGGTTTACCACCAATGTCGCCAAGGCTTCGCTGTCGATATCTTCGGCAATAATCAGCAAGGGGCGCCCCGTCTGTACGCCTTGTTCCAGGATCGGGAGCAGTTCCTTCAACACGGATATTTTCTTGTCGTAAATCAGGATGTAGGGATTTTCCAGGTTGGCTTCCATTTTTTCCATATCCGTAGCAAAGTAAGCGGAGATATAACCGCGATCGAACTGCATTCCTTCCACCACTTCCACGGTTGTTTCAATACCCTTGGCTTCTTCCACGGTGATAACGCCTTCCGTCTTGACTTTCTTCATGGCCTCGGCGATGAGTTTGCCGATGCTTTCGTCGCCATTGGCGGATATTTTCGCTACGTTTTCTATCTTTTCGAGGCTATCGCCTACGGCTTCCGCCTGCGAAGCGATGTGTTTCACTACTTCAGCAACGGCTTTGTCTATCCCCCGTTTCAGATCCATCGGGTTGGCTCCGGCCGTTACATTCTTCAATCCCACTCCAATGATGGATTGTGCCAATACGGTGGCGGTTGTTGTTCCGTCGCCGGCATTGTCATTGGTTTTGGAGGCTACTTCCTTCACCAGTTGTGCGCCCATATTTTCGTAGGGGCAGGCCAATTCTATTTCTTTAGCTACCGTTACGCCGTCCTTGGTGATTTGCGGAGCGCCGAATTTCTTTTCGAGAATCACATTACGTCCCTTGGGTCCGAGAGTAATTTTCACTGCATTCGCCAGTTCATCCACGCCTTTTTTCAAAAGATCGCGGGCTTCCATATTGAATTTAATTTCTTTTGCCATAATTATAATTGTTATCGGGTTTATAAAGTTAAATAACAGCTAAAACATCGGATTGGCGCATGATGAGATACTTTTCACCATCCAATTCAAGTTCTGTCCCGGCATATTTGCCATATAAAACAAGGTCGCCTTGTTTCAGTACCATCTCTTCATCTTTTGTTCCGTTACCTACGGCAATCACTTCCCCCTTCAAGGGTTTTTCTTTCGCCGAATCCGGAATAATAATTCCACTAACCGTCTTTTCCTCTGCTGCAGCGGGCTGAATCAGCACCCTATCTGCTAATGGCTTAATGTTCATATTCTTGCTATTGTTTTTAAAAATGTTAGTAATTATAATTTTATAATGTAATAAATGTGTCTACTCCTTTACGAATTTTATGCCAACCGATGCCGTCCGGTCAAAACTGACAAGATGTCTCTGTTATTCTGACAAGAAGTTCTTCCGATGTCAGTAAAACCTGTTCGCCGTTCTGCATATTCTTCAGGTTGATCATCCCTTCTTCCATTTCTTTTTCACCCACAAGCGCTACAAAGGGGATGTTTTTAGCATGGGCATAACTCATTTGCTTTTTCATTTTCGTTGCTTCGGGATAAAGTTCCGCACGGATGCCGGCGGCGCGCACCCTTGTCAAGAGGGGGAGGAGGTGGGATTCTTCTTTCTCCCCGAAATTGACAAACAGGACTTGCGTGGTTTGCAACGAATCGGAAGGATAAAGGTTTAAGTGGTTCAACACATCGAAGATACGATCCGCCCCGAAAGAAACGCCTACTCCCGATACGCCCTCCATTCCGAACACGCCGGTCAGGTTGTCATAGCGTCCACCGCCGGCAATACTTCCGATTTCTGCGTCCGAGGCTTTCACCTCGAAAATAGCGCCGGTATAGTAATTCAGCCCACGCGCCAAGGTAAGGTCAAGCTCCGGAAAAACATTCAGGTTGATACAGGTCAGACGTTTCAGGATAAACTCCAGTTCCGAAACCCCTTTCAATCCCGTTGGGGAAGCCGAGAATATACGCCGCAATTCCTCCAGCTTTTCCCGGTTCGTCCCACTCAGGCCAAGAATCGGTTGCAAACGTTCTATGGCCTGCTCCGACAAGCCTTTGGAGCGGAGTTCTTCGCTTACGGCAGCCTGTCCTATTTTATCTGATTTGTCAATAGCCACCGTTATATCCACAATCTTTTCAGCCGCATCGATGATTTCGGCAATACCGGAAAGGATTTTCCGGTTGTTCATCTTTATCGTTACCCGGATGCCGAAACGGCGAAATACTTCGTCCATTATTTGTATCAGTTCCACTTCATTCATCAGGGAGTCCGAGCCTACCACATCGGCGTCGCACTGAAAGAACTCGCGATAGCGTCCCTTCTGGGGACGGTCGGCACGCCAAACCGGTTGTATCTGATAGCGTTTGAAAGGAAAAGTGATCTCGTTGCGATGCTGCGCCACGTAGCGGGCAAAAGGCACCGTCAGGTCATAACGCAAACCTTTATCGCAAGCCTTCACGGCGAATTTGGCCGGATTACGTTCCAGCAACTCGGCCTCCGTCATCTTGTCGAAACAATCGCCGGAGTTCAATATCTTAAACAACAACTTATCTCCCTCTTCTCCGTATTTCCCCATCAAGGTAGAAAGGTTTTCCATGGCCGGCGTTTCCATCTGCCGGTAGCCATAGAGGTGGTACACCTCCCGGATGGTGTTGAACAGATAGTTACGTTTCGCCATTTCTTCCGGCGAAAAGTCTCTCGTTCCTTTGGGTATAGATGGTTTCTGCATGATCTTTTTTGATTATATATATTCGTATTGAAGGGTGCAAATGTACAAAACTAAAGCAAGGCTTAAAGAATTTCACCCCCGGAAAGCCTGAAACCGCTTCCCTAACCTTTATACCTCCGTAACGCTATACGGAACACGGTTCCTTTTCCCATTTCCGAACTTTTTACAAAGATTTTACCTCCGTGATAAGATTCGATGATTCGCTTTACCAAAGACAACCCCAAGCCCCAGCCTCGTGTTTTTGTTGTGTATCCCGGACTGAAGATGGTGCCGAATTTAGACTTGGGTATTCCTTTTCCCGTATCGCAAACGTCTATCAGAATGTTTTTTTTCGTTACTTCCAGCAGGAATGTTATTTCGCCATACCCTCCCATAGCGTCCACGGCGTTTTTCACCAGGTTTTCAACGACCCATGCGAAAAGAGAATCATTGATCAGGGCCAAGGCCGGTTCTTCGGGCAGATTGCGATGCAATTTCACTTTAGGCGATATGCGGGTTTCCATATAATCCAGGGCCAAATGAATGGAGTTGGAAACATTAACCGGCACAGGGTCGGGATTGGATCCAATCTTGGAGAAACGCTCCGTTATCGTTTCCAATCGTTTTACATCTTTTCCCATCTCGCTCAATAAGGCAGGATCTATTTCCTTCATACGCAGGTATTCCATCCACGCTATCAGGGAGGAGATGGGGGTTCCCAACTGATGCGCCGTTTCTTTAGACAATCCCACCCACACCTTGTTTTGCTCCGCCTTCTTCGTACTGCCTAAAGCCAGGAAGGCTATCAGGATAAAGACAAAAACAACCGAAAGTTGTGCATAAGGATACACCAGGAGGCGCTTTAATATAATAGAATCGTCGTAGTACAAGTATTGAAACGTACCATCTCCCATATCTATGGTAATAGGGGCGTTTTTACTTTTAAAATCTTTCACTTTTTTATCGAGGAAAGCTTCAACATTTTTCTCCGGGAGTTTTATATTTCTATGCTCTATTATTTTGTCGTTCTCATCACAAAGAAAAACAGGGATAGACGTATTCCCCTGAATAATCCGGAGGCTGAGCGACATATTCAAGCTGGTATCCTCATTTACTATTACACGTCCGGCTTCGGCCCATATCTCAATCTTTTCCCGTTCATCTTCTGCCAATTTCTTTATCAATGTATCCGATACAACTACCGAAGCAATTGCTATTGCAATTCCTCCCATGATAAAAAAATACTTCAACTGTTGGCGGGTATCATAGATATTCTTCATAATTTCTCGTTATTGATTCTACGTATCGGAAATAGTCTGCAAAAGTAATAAGTTTTTAACAATACGACAGGATGGGAAAAGAAAGGAGGCTGCCTCAAAAGCCGGGAATAAAACCGACTTCAGGACAGCCTCGCCTGTTTGTGTTTGTCTTCTGTTCGACGTAATTCTACAACTAAGCCGGATGAATTGCTCCTGTGGGGCAAACATCCGCGCACGTACCACATTCCGTGCACATTTCAGGATCAATATGATATATATCACCTTCCGAAATAGCTTCAACAGGGCACTCATCTATGCAGGTGCCACATGCAATACAATCTTCGCTAATCAAGTAAGCCATCTTCTTAAATGTTTTAATTTTAGTAACTATTAGTAGCACAAAAATAGGGCTTTCTTTGTAGATACGAAATAGTACCCGTTATATTTCGCCTGTGTGTAGAAGTTTGACAATAACTCGCCTACACTCACGTTATTATTCAAAAATAAATTGAAGAATTGAGACGTCTTTTTTTAGCCTTATACTTGTTTTCCGGCCTTGCCTTCGGTCTGACTGCACAGAAGGAGAAAGTCAAAAATCAGCCCTATGTAGACATGAGGTTGCTCCATTTAGGTTTCCATATAGGTTTGCATACACAGGATTTGATACTTACCCATAGTGGAGCAACCGATCTTACGGGTGAAAGCCGGTTTGCCGAAATACCTTCTTATGCGCCGGGATTCAGTGTCGGAATTATCGGTGATATGTTTGTGAATCCTTACCTCAACCTTCGCCTCATTCCCAGTATTCATTTTGGAGATAAACGGTTTGTCTTTCGCGAACCGGCAAGCGGAACCGATTATGCGACGCTGGTGCGCTCCAATTACATAAGCATACCTCTGGAGTTAAAATACAGTTCCATGCGCCTGAACAACTACCGCCCCTACCTGACAGGAGGTGTTTACTGGGCCTTGGACGTAGGACGCAAAAAGGGAGAAGCAATCCTTTTGAAAAATATGGATTACGGCATTTCCGCCGGACTGGGATGCGATATTTATTTGCCGTTTTTCAAGCTCTGCCCGGAATTAAAGTTCATCTTCGGACTCAGGAATTTGATTGAAAAGAACCGTGCAGACCTCACACAACCCGAATTAGGCGCATACACAAACGCCATCTCTCGGGGGACATCCCGGATGATTGTCTTTACGTTTAATTTTGAATGAAAAATTTCAGATATACATAAAGCGCGGGGAGCGCCATAAGGATGCTGTCAAAGCGGTCGAGCATCCCCCCGTGTCCGGGCAACAGGCAGCCGGAATCCTTTATTCCAAGCGTACGTTTCATCAAAGACTCGGTCAAATCCCCCCAAGTAGCGAACAGAACCACAACAAGCGACAACCCCAACCAGTTATACCAAGCCACCGCCGGTAAGTAAAAGGCAAAAACCTGCGACGAACACAGGGTTAGAAGCAATCCTCCCACAAAACCCTCCCATGATTTCCTGGGAGAAATGCGTTCGAATAAAGGATGATGTCCCAGTATCGTTCCTGCCAGATAAGCCCCGGTATCATTCAGCCAGACGAACGTAAACAGCGCAAGCGCCGGCCAAGGGGTTAAATCCCCCTGAGCGGCATCGGTCGACCAAAAAGTAATAAAATTCAGCAACGACAAAGATGCGGCACAATACACCTGCCCCAGCAACAGGAATGCCCAGTTGTGCACGGGATGCGGCGCACGGGAATAGAGTTCGGAAATAAACACATACATCAGAAAGAGGATATAGGGCAGATAGATCGCAGCATCTGCCCAGTCGTTTGCATAGACAAAACTTGCAAGGAAAAGATACACGCCTCCTATCGTGCCGGCAAGCCTTTGGGGGAAAACATCGCCGACATGTTTCATTAATCCGTAAAACTCCCACAGGGTAAGTCCCAGGATCGCGCCGAACACGAAAGGGAAAGCCCCGGGATGAAAAACTCCGCTTAAAACAACGGCAGCGTAAACCACTGCCGTCAATGTACGTATGCTCAGGTCTCTCACCGGATTATTCTGTTTTTGCGGTTTGTTCCTGTTGTTCCAGGATTTCTTCCGAGCGGGAGATCCAGGCTCGTTTGCCAAAGATTCGTTCCACATCTTCCGAATAAATCACTTCACGTTCCAGCAAGACGTTGGCCAGGGTATTGTGTCCTTGCGCATATTCGGACAGGATGCGTTTTGCCCGTTCGTATTGTTCTCGAATGATGCGTTGTACTTCGTGGTCGATCAGTTTGGCGGTTTCCTCACTGTAGGGTTTGGTGAATCCCCAGTCTTGTCCGGTCGAGTCATAATAGTTCAGATTGGGGAGTTTTTCGCTCATGCCGAAAAAGACCACCATGGCATAGGCCTGTTTGGTTACCCGTTCCAGGTCGTTGGAGGCTCCGGTCGATATTTTTCCGAGGAACAGTTCCTCGGCAGCCCTTCCTCCCAGGGTGGCGCACATTTCGTCGAGCAGTTGTTCGCGGGTTGTTATCTGGCGTTCTTCCGGCAGATACCAGGCGGCGCCCAGGGCTTTTCCTCTGGGGACGATGGTTACCTTCACCAGGGGGTTGGCATATTCGAGCAACCAGCTCAGGGTGGCATGTCCCGCTTCATGGTTGGCGATGCTGTTTCGTTCGCCGGCTGTTGTAATTTTCGAACGTTTTTCAAGTCCTCCCACGATCCGGTCAACCGCGCTCATAAAATCTTCTTTTTGCACGAATTTTTTCCCGTTACGGGCGGCGATCAAGGCGGCTTCGTTGCATACGTTGGCAATATCGGCGCCGGAGAAACCCGGTGTTTGTCGCGCCAGGAACTCGGTATCTACGCTTTCGTCTATTTTTATCGGACGCAGGTGTACGCCGAAGATCTCCCTTCGTTCGTTCAGGTCGGGAAGTTCCACATGAATCTGGCGGTCGAAACGTCCGGCACGCAGCAGGGCTTTATCCAGCACATCCGCGCGATTGGTGGCTGCCAGGATGATTACGCCGCTGTTGGAGCCGAATCCATCCATTTCCGTCAGGAGTTGATTCAAGGTATTTTCCCGTTCGTCGTTACTGTTCATGTTCAGGTTTTTCCCTCGGGCGCGTCCTACGGCGTCGATTTCGTCGATAAAAACAATGCAGGGGGCCTTATCTTTTGCCTGGCGGAACAAATCACGCACCCGCGAGGCTCCTACGCCGACAAACATCTCCACGAAATCGGATCCCGAAAGGGAGAAGAAGGGCACGTCCGCTTCTCCGGCCACGGCCTTAGCCAGCAAGGTTTTTCCTGTTCCCGGGGGGCCAACGAGCAAAGCGCCTTTGGGTATTTTCCCGCCCAGTTCCGTGTATCGGGCGGGATTTTTGAGGAACGACACGATTTCTTCCACTTCCTGTTTGGCTTCCGAGAGGCCGGCCACATCCCGGAAGGTGATTTTCTTGTCGTTGTTTTTATCAAAGAGTTGCGCTTTGGATTTGCCTACGCTGAACACATTGCCGGATCCTCCCCCGGCGCCTCCCGACATCCGACGCATGATGAACACAAACAGCAGGATAAAGAGCACAAAAGGGAGCATGGAGAGAAAGAGGTTCCACAGGGTATCTTCGCCTTCTTCGTAGGTTACCCGGGTTGTGACGTGATGTTCCGTTTCGATTTTGTCGTAAAAATCGGAGAACTTATCGGCCGAGGGTATTTTCACCGTCACTTTGGGTTCTTTCCCCAGTTTGGCGGTATCGGTTTTGAACACTAACTCCCGTTTTCCTTCCCTCACGGTTGCTTCCAGGGTATTACGCCGGTTGTAGACCACGAGTTTCTCGAAAACATTTTCCTGTGCAAATTGCTGGAATTCCGTCCAGGCCATTTCCTTGTTCATGGAATTTTCCCCTGTCAGTAAAAGGACGATGAGCATGAGGATAACGACTCCATACATCCAATAAATATTGAATCGCACCGACTTGTTCGGTTTGTTATTTTTTGCGGGCATATAGTTGATTGATTGATTCGTGTAGTTTTTAATCGACGTTGGGGATCCATTTGATTTTCGAGTCGGCCCAGAGGCTTTCCAGGTTGTAGAACTTGCGCTGTTCCGGCAGGAAAATATGTACGAGAACGCTTCCGTAATCCATGCCTATCCACTGTGCGTAGTGGTATCCGTCGATGGAGAGCGGTTTTTCGTTTGCTTCTTTTCGGGCAAAGTCCCAAACGGCGTCCGACAGGGCCGACACCTGGATCGGAGTATTTCCTTCTCCGATAATCATATACCGACAAATGGCGTTGGGGAGTCCGGTTAAGTCTACTGTTGCTATGTTTTTGCCTTTTTTATCCTGGAGGCCTCTGAGGATTGTTTTTACTAATTCTTCTGTTTGATCCATTTAATTCACAATTACATCTTACATTTTTATTAAGGCAACAAATATAGTTCTAAATTCGGTACGAACAAAAGTTGTGTCATATAGGGCAAAAAGGCAGCGAGCGCATTTTTTCAAGCCCCGGCAGGCGAGTCTGTCGGGGCCTGATTTTTCGCCCGGATCCCGGTATGCATACATCCGAACAGCAGAATTTTCCGGGGAGTCCAACTATGCATACATACCGGGAGGAAATTTTTTTTTTTGCTCCGGTATGCACACATAGTTGGAGGAGATTTTTTTTTTTGAGGCTCGTATGCCTGCATACCGGAAGGAAATTTTTTCCGGAAGTCCCGGTATGTAGGCATAGCCGGCGGATTTTTTTTTTTTTGCTCCCCGTATGTATGCATACCGGGGCCAGGAAAAGGTTTCAGATGGCGGGAGGCAGTAAGAGTATGCGTACTTGGCCGTCGCCGCAATGAACCTTTTCCTGTATGTGGGGGTCGGTAAGCAGGCTTGGGTGCACGTAGCTGCTTCCCGTTCGGCCCGCTTCTCTTCGGCCCGATGCGCCGCCGCCGCCGCCCCGGTAACCGCCGCCGCCGCCGCCGCTACCTTCTTGCGTAGAACTTGTCCCATTACCTCCGGTGCCTCCTTCGGCTGTGGTTAGAAAACCGGCTGTTGTTGCGAGATCGGCCCTGTCCGTACCCACCCCCCCGGCTGCCGCGCCGCCGGCTACAAGGATGCGCGTGTCGATGCTCGGATTGGTGTCCAAGTTGGTACCAGCCGGAATCGCCGTAGCGGCCGTTCGCAGATCGGAAGCTGCGCCGCCGCCGGCTCCGGGGAAAAACCCATTGCTTCGGGAATTGCCCCCTTTGCCCCCATTGCCTCCGCCGGGGTTGGTCCCTCCGGCAACACCGGTAACACCCCAGCCGGTTATCTTATCGGTTCCTTTGCTGCCGACACATACGTATAATTTTTCGTTGGCAACCATCGCCTTACATCCCCTGGCGTAGCTCCCCAGGGGCTGGTCGTAATGCCAGGGCCTGTCTACGTCACCTCTGTAACGACCTCCGTGTCCGCCCCAGGCTTCCAAGCGGTAATTGCCGTCCAGCGGTGCGGAAAATTCTTGCATCGCAGACTTAATCCCGTAGTTCCATACTTTGCCGTCGGTCTCAATCAGAAGATTGTACCGGTAGTGTTCCCCTGCTTTCCATTCGCCCGGCT
>JAITKB010000050.1 GCA_031278605.1 Tannerellaceae bacterium | reverse complement strand
ATCGCCTGCAACCGATACAGTGCCGACCTGATGATCACAAGCGCCCTTTGGGACGAAGAATCCTACATCCCTACCGAACCTCAGTACATTCATTTTAGCCGGGAATAATGAAACTCAACATTGCCATACTGCCGGGCGACGGAATTGGACCGGAAATTATCGAACAAGGAATGAAGGTTGTCCGCGCCGTCTGTACAATCTTTGGCCACGAGCTACATGCGAGGACAGCCCTTGTCGGAGCTGCCGCTATCGACGCTACCGGCCATCCCTATCCCGACCAGACACACCAACTCTGTATGGAAAGCGATGCCGTTTTCTTTGGCGCTATCGGACACCCCAGGTACGACAATGACCCCTCGGCCCGCATCCGCCCCGAACAAGGACTTCTCGCCATGCGCAAGAGCCTGGGATTGTTTGCCAACATCCGCCCTATCGTCACCTTCCCCTCGCTCATTCGCCAATCTCCCCTGCGAGCCGAATTAATCGAAGGCGCCGACCTTGTCTGTATCCGCGAACTGACCGGCGGACTGTATTTCGGTCGTCCGCAAGGTCGTAGCGAAGATGGCAATACCGCCTACGATACCTGCGTCTATACCCGCCAGGAAATCGAACGTATCCTCCGCCTCTCCTACGGATATGCCCAGAAACGGCGCAAGAAACTTACTGTCATTGACAAAGCCAACGTATTAGCCACTTCCCGCCTTTGGCGGCAAATAGCCAGGGAGATAGAAAAAGAATACCCCGATGTCGAGACGGAATACATGTTTGTCGATAATGCGGCTATGCGTCTCATCCAATGCCCCAAAAGCTTCGACGTGATGGTAACAGAAAACATGTTCGGCGACATCCTTACCGACGAAGCTTCCGTCATCACCGGATCGCTGGGCATGTTACCATCGGCCTCTATCGGCCTCCACACGTCTGTGTTCGAACCTATCCACGGCTCCTACCCGCAGGCTGCAGGCAAAAACATTGCCAATCCCATAGCCACCATCCTTAGCGCTGCCTTGATGTTTGAATACGCTTTTAACCTGGCGGAAGAAGCCGAAGTCATCCGCCGGGCTGTCGCCGCTTCGATGGAGGCCGGCGTCGCAACTGAAGACATCACCCGGGAAGGCAAAGCCTATACGACCTCCGAGGTAGGCGACTTCATTCGTCAACTCCTTTAGCGTAGATTCGATGTAAGAAAAGGTTGAAAATTTAACCTGAGTTCGGGATAAGTATGATCGGTACCAGTCGGGGGCATACGCGCACAGCCCCCGACCGGCAGGATATCTCCCATCGGTCTTGCCCCGGATTCTAAGCTCAACCTGGGTCCATCAAAACACGACACTCCGTTGAAACTTAACCAAGCTCCATACGACACTGGGCAGGCTCGGTGTCTGTTTTTTCCCTGCATAGGATATTCCGTTTTTATCTCTCTTTTCTGTATATCCTTTATCCCGAACGGAGGTTCCTCTTCCATCCCCCCATATGCCCTCGATCTCTCAGGGGTAGACGTGGCGTTATTGGAAAACGAAGCCTCGCCGTCTTCCGGTGCAGGCACTTTGTATCGTTACAAAACCTCCGCACTGACCGTACGGCAACTTGGTTGTTATAACAAGACCTGAAGATATTGGGCTTTAAAAATATGCTGATCCGGTAGCTATTATAACACTTTCTTCCCTTTTTCGGTAGTAAAGTATTTTTGCAGTGGGCTGGAAGGTTTGGTGGGGATGCGCATGGCCAAAAGTCCTTCTTCGAGTAGGGGGCGTATGATGTTTTTCCGAAACCGGGTACGATTTGATTGTTTGGCTATCCGCATCATATCCTGTATCGGGAGAGGTTTTACACAAGCTTTCAGGATGTTTTCGGCTTTATCTACATACGAAATATCAATGGTAGGACAAACATCTGACAAGGGAGTATTGTAAACCGGCCATTCATTTTTCGGAGGAGAGGAAGGAAAAGGGTGATAGGTTCTTTCTGGGAAATAGGCGGGAGGAGAGATCAGCAGATTTAAGTCGTCCAGTCCTTCTTCATTACCATACGAGATGGAAAAGACAAATCGCTCGGCATTTTGTATTTCAACTTCGACCTCATACCCTTTATCATAAAAAGGAGCATATTTGAAGATGTTTTGCTTCCCTGAACCGGGTTTTTCAATCCATCTCATTTCTTGAAAAACCTTCGTGATAAGAGGATTTATACGTCGTACGTTGAAAGAGTCAAACGTTTTCTTCGTTTCAGAGGGGATGTGTCCGTATGAGCGCATCCCATTTTCTGTGATTAGCTTATCCGAGAAGATAAGTAGCCGGCATGGGTATTTGTGGGTATATTCTCTATGTACAAGGAGATTGGAGATGATTTCGTTGAATAGTTTTTCACGGATATTGATGGATAGTCCACTCTTGTTTAATACTCTTTTGGGCAAGTTGCGTTGGATAAATTTTGTCAGGCGGGCATACGAATCAATGAGGTTAGAGAAAATAATATCTCTATCATCATAACGACTTTCAGGATAATCGGAAGCCGGATGTGAAAAGTCGTCGTAAGGTATATTCCGATAAATGGCATCTGTACGATAGGTGACAGGATTATAGTTTTGAATAGTTTCTTCTTTTCCAAACAAAAGGACGGTTGCCAGTGCAAAGCCTTCTTTTTTGCTTACTGGGTCTTGCCCCCAGAAGCCGTTTGCATGTAGAAATTCTTCATTGGTAAGATTCAGCCAGGGGTGGTTGGGATTGGTATCGACAAGGTGTTTGCGCATGACACGAAAGGCCATTTCATCCAATTCCGACATTCGCAGGAAAGGACAAATAATATTCTCGGAAGACTCATTGTGTTTTCTCAAAAAAAGATTCCTTACAAGATTGTAACTATAGGTAATGTCACAGACTTCGCACCCTACTCGGTCGTAGACTTTATTTTTGTAGCGATATACGTCTGCGCGTTTCGGTATAGCTATGTAAAGTACTTTTCTTTTATTGATTTCGACTATTTCAGGCGTTAAATCCAATGAGGGAAAAAAATCTTCTTCCATTGCATTTGAAAACTTTTTAAGCATATTATCAATAAATAATTCCGCTACTCCTACAATTTCTCCATAATCGTGTACTCCTACGATTAAAACGCCTCCTTCTTTATTAAGAAAGGAACAAATAGATTGAAATACGGAATCGGTCAATTCCGTAGTACATTTACTAAAATCAACGAAAGGGCTATCCCCTTTACTAATAATAATCTGTTTTAATTCTCTGACATCCATACTGATTCGCATCCTATTTCCCACAAAACTAAACCCTCATACATAAAGTATCTGTTTTATACTAAAGGATTAGCGCTTAAAGATACAAAGTTTTTCTAAAAACGTACGTAAAAGCAAAAAAAGGGGCAGGTCTAACGCATATTTTTTTGGAATTATCAGCAAACTGTCATCTTTCCGTTCCAAAAGAGTTATGGAAATCCCGATGAGTTATTTTTCAAATTTGACTGATCCCCGAGTGGAACGTACACGTGAACATAATTTGGGATCTATTTTGTTTATAGCCATTGCATCGGTAATCTGCGGAGCTGAGAGTTGGTATGACATTGGAAAAGTTCGGCAAAGCAAAAGAAGAGTGGTTGCAGAGTTTTCTGTGTCTGCCTGGCGGGATTCCCTTGCACGATACTTTCAACCGTGTTTTTTCAGCCTTGGATCCCGGGGAATTGGAAAGAAGCTTCATCGAGTGGACGAGTGCGGTAGCCGAATTGTCAGATAAAGAGATTGTGGCCATAGACGGCAAGAGTATGCGCGGAACCAAAAGGAGCAACAATAAGAGCATCGTGCATATGGTCAGTGCATAGGTGCAGGAAAACCATCTGTCTATCGGTCAGGTCAAGGTGGATGAAAAGATCAATGAGATCATCGCTATTCCCCGTCTGTTGGAATTACTGGTATTGAAAGGCTGCATTGTTACCATAGACGCAATGGGCTGCCAAAAGGAAATCGCCGCCCTAAAGAGAAACCAGGGAAACCTGCGGGAACAGACAGAGGATTCATTTCGTTTTCTATCCCCTGCGTCAGTCGATGAACAGGCGGATGCGGGACACGGCCGGATAGAGACACGTCGTTGTGCGGTCATAAACGACCTGTCCCTGATAGAACGGGCAAAGAAATGGAAAGGGTTGCAATGTCTGGTAAAGATAGAGTCGGTACGTTATTTTAAAAGCAATGGAAAAGAAGAAAAAGATATCCGGCTATATATCACCGACCTTCCTGCGGATGCCCGGTTACAATAATGCCGTCCGTTTTCACTGGTCGATAGAGAACTCCTACATTGAGTACTTGATGTAGCCTTTAATGAAGACGACAGCCGGAAAAGAAACGGGTTTGCCGCACAATTATTCCATCCTCAACCGTATCGTCTTAAACCTGCTTAAAAACGATAAGACAACAAAAGTCGGAGTAAGAGGCAAACGCTTGAAAGCCGGATGGGACAACAGGTATCTTATCAAGCTCCTGAAAAATTAGATGCGTCAGCCCTGA
>JAITKB010000112.1 GCA_031278605.1 Tannerellaceae bacterium | reverse complement strand
TATTGCAAATGAAAAACTATAATTTCTCGCGAATTCCTGGGGTATTGCAAATGAAAAACTATAATTTCTCGCGAATTCCTGGGGTATTGCAAATGAAAAACTATAATTTCTCGTGAATTCCTGGGGTATTGCAAATGAAAAACTATAATTTCTCGTGAATTCCTGGGGTATTGCAAATGAAAAACTATAATTTCTCGCGAATTCCTGGGGTATTGCAAACAAAAAACGATAATTTCCCGCGGTTGCCGAGGGTTTGCAGGATGAGAAACGGGTGTTAGAAGGAAAAGCGGAAGCTTAGGCGAACGCCGGAGGTGGGGAAACGGGGAGCGACCGAGGGAGTGAGACGAAAATAGTAGTCGAGACGAAAAATGCGGAATAGATTGTCAAGCCCAAAGCCCAATTCCATATAAGGCGCAAGCGAAGGAGCAGATGAAATCGCAGGAAAATGAAAAAGACCTTCAGGGTGAAGCAGGGGATTGTTGAAGTCCGAAAGACGGGCCAGGGAAGTATTGAATACAACCACTTCGCGCAGGGAAAGGCGTCGAATCCACGGAATACGATGCAGCAAAAGACCGCGAAAGTTGTGCGTCAGGAAAAGCGAAACCGCTCGATCGGCCACGTATTCCAGGGGTTGCATCAGCACAAAAGCCCCGGGCCGAAGGAAAAAACCCGGATTCGTCTCCGGAATATGAAGCAGCGGGAAAGGCAAGGGATTCCAATAGGCGTCGGCACGAAAAAGCACATCAAGATAACCCAACGCCCCAAGGTGAAAGCGTGCGTCCATGGCGGCGCCCGTATAGTGGTAACGGTAAGTCCCCCCCCCAAGCGGAAGGCCCAGGCGATAGGTGAACGTAAACACCGGAACGTCGCGGGAAAGATTCAATGGCGTGCGGCGACCCCGTCGGCTATCGTAGGGTTTCTCCCCCGGCGCATAGCGCAACTGCAGGCCCAGCTCGCTGACCGTGAGTTGATCCACCTCAAGGGTGGAACCCCCCAAAAGGCCCTGGCGGTAGGAGAGGCCCGGCCCCGGACGGCTGCGCTCGCGTCTGAGGCGAAGGACCCAGGAGAGGTTGTGCCCCCATTCGCGCTCGTATTTCAGCTCCGAACGCAAAACGTACTGCATCAACAGGGGCGTTTGCGAAGCGGAAAAAGACTGCAAAAGGTGGTCGGCAGAAGAAAACGCATTCCCACGCCCCGGATAATCCGCCTCGAAACGCTGCGTGAAGGAAAGATAGTGCATCGGGTATTCCTTTTCATGGTATCGCCGCGGGGCAAAGTTCCAAATCGCCGAAGCTTCATACTTCAGGCGGGCGTCGCCCCATCCGTAGGCAAGGTAGCCCGAAAATAGCAAACGGGGATGGAGCACGGCCGTAGTCATCCCCCCCCAACGCATACGGAAACCCTCGGCGGAATTGGCGCTGAAAACAGAACTCAAGGGGCCAAAGTCCAGGCGACTCTCCCCAAAAGAAGAACGAGTGGGAAGATAATCGGAAACCAAAGCCTCCACAACACGCAACCCATGACGGACCGACCGACGCCGCAAAAGCCGATCGTAATACGCCTCCGAAGCTTCCTCCGTTTCCTCTAAAGGAAGCTCCCGGAAGCGGCGCAGGCGATGCACCCTGAGCTGCGGAGTGTTGGGAAAAGGCGAAAAAAGCGCATACAGATCCTCCCGCAACAAAACCATGGCGCCGCTTTCGTCCCGCTCAAATTCCTGGTCGATCCGCAGCCCGTCAACCCAGTTCAACCCCAGCCGACGAGGCACCTCGAGGCTGATTTTCTTTACGGACCAACGACCGTCCAGGGTAATGTACATCCGACCGCTAAAGGCATAAGCCTCGCCCGCAAAAGGCACAAAGGCAAGGCCCGCGCACGGCTCGCCGTCCAGGGTAAGCGTATCGGAAAGGAAGTATTTGTAGTGGATATTCGACATAAAAACCGCCAGCGGACCGGAAAAACGGCTGAGCACAAGCGATAGTTCGTTGCGGTAAATATCCACAAAGGGAAACAACTCCTCCAAATTGCGGCTCAAGGTCCGATCCGCATCCAGCCCCCGGTCCAGGCCCCGGTGCCGAGCGGTGTGCACCCGGAACGTATCCCCTTCGGCCTTCGCCCCAAAGGCATACTCCCCCCTGGCCTCCCGAACGGAAAGCGTCAGGGGAGGATCGCCCGTGGAGAGCGAAAGACGCTCGTAGAGCGGAAGCCGGAAATCACCCCGTGCGCGGGGGTTGTTCTCCTGCTTATGGGCAATCACCCGGCGCGCCAGGGCCACGGCGGGGTTGTCCCTGTGGGTATAACGGTAGCGCCGGGGACGCACCTCCACACCCTCCAAACCGTAAGTGGCGGGGGATAGTCGGATCGCCAAAAAAGAAGGAAACGGGGCGGGAAGAGGCAAACAACGCTCCTCATACCCCAGGGCGCGAACCCGAAGCAGGCTATCGCCGGGGACAATCCCCAGGCGGAAAAAACCCGCCGAATCACTGGCCGCGCCAACGCCCGAAGCCTCCGCAACCACCGTAGCCCCCTCCAGCGGATCGCCCGTAAGGGAATCGCACACCCAACCCTCCACAAGGGTAACCCCCTGCGCCCAAAGCCCCCCCAGGCCTTGCGGCACAGGAAGGGCTGAAAGGCAGGCAAACAAGGCAATCATCCCAAGCCTCATCGGATGTACCGTATCGGATTGGCATAAATGCGCAGGAAAATCTCCCGCATCAAATCGGGATCCTCCGTATCCCGCGTGATCGTCTTGCGGAGGTAAGACATGAACTCGCGTCGCTCCGTCAACGTATAATACAAGGCATAGGTCTTGCTCTTATTCAAGAGATCATAGGCTATGAAGTTGTTGTAGCCAAGGCGGTAGTTCCTGCGGATCCGGTCGTCGATCAGGGCGGCAACCTCACGGGTAATCATACTGAGGGAACAACCCCGAAGGCGTTCCAGGTCGTCCTCGGCAAGGGGTTCGCCCACGCAAATGTGCACATCTCCCTTGTATTGCATGAGTCCGAGTATGATGCTTTTCACATCCTCGTCCGGCTCCTTGACATAAACCCCCGTGCGCTTGCGGGTATAAAGCTCGTAGGCCTTGCGGCGATCGCAGGGTTCCCAGCCATAGGAAATGGACACCGGCACGATGTTCAAATCCTTCAAGGCCTGAATCGGATCGGAAGGACAGGCCATGGTGAAAAGCTTCACAATGCCCTGGTCCGTGGCGTCGTAACCGTCCTTGGTGCGCCCGTTGCGCTGAGCAATCCAGGCGGATTCGCATTTCTCCATAATTGTATACCGAAGGTACTCCGACAAATGCAGGGAGTTGCGGTATACCTCCCGCGCATTGCCCCCGCGCATCACCTTGAACATCTTGTTCGAGCGGCCGATGTCAATCATCAACTGCGAACGCATCAGGTTGCTGCCGAAAGAAATCTCGGTCGTGGGATAACCCGAACGAAACAAAGCGTACTGCAACAGGGACGAATCCAGCATGATATCCCGGTGATTGGAAACAAACAGGTAGGACTTCGTGCGATCCAATTCCCCAATGCCCTCGTAGGTGAAATGGCGAATGCTGCGGGTAATCACCCGCTCGTTCACATCCTTCATGGTGTTGAACTGAAAATCACTCACCGAAGTATGGCTCCGCAATACGGCGCGAACCCGTTCCACATCCATTCCGGGATAAATAAAGAGTACCAATGCGGAAAAATACTCGTTCTCGGCAATGCGGTTCATTGCCTCCGGCACTTCTTCGTCGTAATAGGGACGAAGGTCATCGAATCTTTCATCTTTCATAATGTTATCTGTTTACGTTTATCAATAAATTTCACTGTCTTGCGGCTCATCGGGGGGTAATTCATCGCCGCCACCTCCTCCACAGAGCCAATACACACCTCCGGCGTCACGCGCAAACGTGCACGGAAACGATCCTTGAGATCCTTCACCGCGGCGGCCTCATCCCCCCACGGACTGGCCCGGGGACGAAGGCCCACACGCACGGATACGCAGTCGTTACCGTTCGCATCGCTCGCCGCCTCTACAAGGTAATTCTCCACATAATCCGTATGATCCAGCACATCAAAGATTGCCGGAGGGTAAAGGGTGGTCCCCTTCAGCTTAAGCATCTGTTGTCGACGGCCCACGACCGGACTCACCCGAAAGGTCGTACGTCCGCAGGCGCAAGGCTCCGAATGTATCCGCACCACATCACCCGTACGAAAGCGCAAAAGCGGCATCGCCTCTACGCCGAGGGTAGTAACCACCAATTCCCCCGGTTCGCCCTCGGCTACGGGCCTCCCCCGATCGTCCACCAACTCGCAAAGAATAAGCTCCGGATGGTGGTGACCCCCGCATCCCTCGGAACACTCGGTGAAGGTGGTAGCCATCTCCGTGGAAGCATAGGTGGAGTAAAGCGCCAAGTCCCATTTCTCGCGGATACGCCGGCCAAGAAGGTTGAGCGAAAAGTCCTGCTCGCGCAAATTCTCGCCAATGCACACAGCCTTGCGTACGCCAAAAGAACGATAGTCGATGCCGTTCTCCTCGGCATAACGGATGATATGCAAAATGAACGAAGGCACACACACCAGGGTGTCGGGACGGATGCGCCGAAGGGTATCCCACTGCAAAGCGGGTATCCCATTGCCCACACGGATAACCCCCGCGCCTATGGAACGCAACCCAAGGTAATAGGCCAGGCCGGCCATGAAACGCCGGTCCAGGGTGGTCATCAATTGCACCACATCGCCCGGGGCAACGCCCGCACAGCCGAAAGAAAGGCGCTCGTTATAGGCCAGCCGGTTTAAATCGCCCTCGCTAAGGGCAAACGTCACGGGTTCGCCCAAGGTGCCCGAAGTGGTGATGTAATCCGCCACACGCTCCCTCGGAACGCAAAGGAACCGGGCATTGCAGCGCTGGAGATCGGACTTTTCGGTCAAGGGAATACGCCCCAAATCCTCCATCCTACGAATATCCTCCCACGCAAAACCCTCCTCACGGGCCATCTGCCGATAGTAGGGGGAATGTAAACCCAGGTAACGAAGCGTCTCCCGCAGCTTCTCCTCCTGGAAACGGCGAATCTCCTCCGCCGGCCGGTATTCTATATCGGGACTTCTCATAGGGCAGGGGGGGATAAAGGCGTTGGACCCAGTAATTCGGCTACCTCCTCCAGGCTGAGCTGCCGATACGAAGGGGGATGATCCCGGGAAAAAGTCACCCGGAAATAAGCCTCGTCGTAAAACGACAGCTTGGAGTTCATGTCCGGGTTACACTCTATGTAAATCACCTCGTGCGGATCCAGGCCTTTGGCCCTGCAAATCTGCATCAGAAGGGATTCCCCGGCAGCCGTAACCGATGTGCCGGGATTGTCCAGGTAAAGCTCCGTCACCATCACATAGGAACGCCCCGAACGCCGGATGATTCGCAATCCGCAACGTGAGGGTATCTCCCAATGGCCGTTGAAAGAAAATACTTCGTCGTAATAATTTTCCGAAAGGTTCATATCCATAAATATTACAGGTTTTTCATAAAGGCTTATCCTTTCAGGGAACGCTGCACGTCCTTGCCGAAAGACTTTCCTGCCAGGGCGCGGTTACGCGCACGGTAAGTCCCCTCGCTCATCTCGCGCATCGCCACCTTGCAAAAGAGACGAAACATGCGGGCCTCCTGCGACTCCTCGCCATAAAAAGTTGCCCAGGCATAATCGTAAAGCTCCTGGAGGCGCTCGGAACTGAAATGCCGGGGATGAAACACCACCTGCCCGGCATTGTAATGATCCCAGTCGAAATCAAATATGCGCCCCTGACGCAAAAGATCATCGTAACCCTTGGTGTGCGGGAATGGAGTCATGACGGTAAATTCCGCCAAGTCAAGATCAATCTCCAGCAAAAAGTCTATCAATCGCCGAATATCATCCTCCGTCTGGTTGTCGAGGCCCAGCAAAACGGTGCCCTCCACCCCTATGCCGTAATCGTGGTAACGCTTTACCCGCCGGCGAATGTAATCCGAGGTATCGTACACCGCCTGGTAAACATACCAGGCCCCGGCCTGCGCCGCCAAATCCAATACCTCGGGATCGTCCTCTATCGTATGGCTGATCCACTTCTTCCGAAACGGAATCATCTCGCGAAACAACTCCATCTCCCAGGCCTTGTTCTGCGCCAGGGAATTGTCCACAAGGAAAAGCCGGTTGTTGTCTATGGTAGCCAACTCCTCCACCACCCGATCCATGGGACGCGGACGGAAAATCCTCCCGCCCAAATAAGATACGGCACAAGGATAACAACTATACCTGCAACCCCTGGAGGCATGAAAGAGATCCACCATCTGAACCCCCTTGTGATTATACAACTCCTGCTTATACAAATCC
This sequence comes from Tannerellaceae bacterium, assembly GCA_031278605.1. Taxonomy (GTDB): domain Bacteria; phylum Bacteroidota; class Bacteroidia; order Bacteroidales; family Tannerellaceae; genus DFXE01. Next base: position 36,820 of record JAITKB010000112.1, on the reverse strand, counting down.
CGACGCGCCGGGCCGACACTTTGGATGGGAGGCTGGCGCATCATGTGGTTATACACCTTCTTCAACTCCCCCCTTCGCCAGTCCTCCAAGACCTGTTCCATCGAACCCTCGGCCTCGCCAAGGAAGACGGAATCGGCATACAAAAGCGTTTCCTCCGCATGCAACATGGTGGATATGCCGCCAAAAAGAACCTTCACACCCTGCTGCCGGTAACGCGCCGCAATCGCCCAACCACGCTTCACCTGCGTGCTCAACATCATGGAGATGGCCACCAGGTCGGTCGGTTCGTCAAAGTTGATCTCCTCCACGTTTTCGTCCGTGAAGGAAACCTCCACGTAATCCGGCAAGGCCGCGGCAAAAGCCACCGGTCCGTGCGGCGGAAGGTTAAAGGTTGTCTGCCCTTTGAGCTTTTCCCATTTGGGATAAATTAATTTCAATTTCATGGTTATATCGTTTTATGGATGAATGATTCGATTATGTCCGTTTATCTTATCCAGCAGATAGTTCACCCCCAGGAGTTCCCCGCAGGTAAGTATCGCCGTGAGCGGCACCCCCAGGATGCCGTGGAGCTTGATATTCTGCCCGGTAAGCAAGAGGTTCCCCAACTTGGTGCGCACCGGTATATGCGAACGCTCCATCTGTCGGCAATCCTTCCGCACCCCATAAAGGGCGCCTTCCTTCTGTCCGGAAAAGTCGCGCAGGGTAAGCGGCGTGGCGCTGTATACGCTACGAATGCAGGAACGTATCTGCGGGAAAATCTCCTGTAGCTTATCCAGCACACGCTGCTCGCAACGCTGCTTAAACGATGCGTAACCCTCGCCTCGATGCCCCGTAAAAGTATCTTCCCAGGGACGAACCGTATCGTAATTCATGATGCAGTTCACAATCATCTTCCGGGCATACACATCCCCATACGTCGTCGCAGGAGTGACAAACATCAACCCCCTCGGCCAGGATGCCTCCGTATACACGTCGTGCTCCCACGTGTCCGAATAGTCGTCCTGGTAATAAAAAGTATGATTAAAAAAAGGAAAAGTCTCTGGCTTGAACACAATATACGTCGTGAAAGCCGAATAGGTGTTCGGAATCGCCTCAAGCCTCTCCCGGTATGAACGCTGAAGCCTGGAAACGTCCAGAAGACGAAACAAAGCCGAAGGATGAAGGGAAGAAATATAGGTGTCGGCCCGGTGCTGCACGCCGTCGGCTGTTTCAACCCAGGCAATCGCCTTGCCGCTTATCTCAACATGCCTGATGCCGTTGCCCGCATAAACCTCGCCCCCGTTTTCACGTATCACCCCGACCAAAGCATCGGCCAACTGCCGGCTTCCCCCCACCATCTGCGCCGCACCTTCAATGTACAACTTGCTGATCAAAGCATGAATATACACAGGCGTCCGGTACCGGCTGCCGGCATATAGCGGATTGCAAAAACCCAGGGCCGAACGCAAACGCGGATGGCATACGAAGGAGTCGATAAACTCGCCCACACTCGTTGTAAACATTCCGGAATATTCCCGAAAGGAAGCGTCCGTCTTCTCTAGATTATACAGCTTCACTTCATCACAGATACGGTACAGCGCACGCATGTATTGCCGGATCGATTCCCTCTCCTTCGGAAACTCCTCGCCAAGTGCGGCGGCAAAAGCCTCACCCCCCCTATGCATACGGTATTCCTTCCCGTCCGAAGCAATACGAACCAACTCAAAACAGCTATCCCCGGCAGGCAAAATGCGGATATGAGGCATTACCCCCAAATACGAAAAAATACGGTGCAATACATCGCCGGGCGACAAAGCGCCCACCACGTGCATACCGGTTTCAAAAGAAACACCCTCCCGTTTGAACTCATGCAATCCCCCGCCCAGGGCATAATGCTTTTCAAAAATCCTCACCCGATAGCCTTCCTTGGCCAGGAAAGCCCCGCAGCATAAGCCGCCAAGACCTCCCCCAAAAATAATAACGGTTTTATCCATTGCGGTAAATGTTGTTTATCTGCTCCATAATCGTATGCACCCCCAGAAACTCGCCGGAGGTGATGATGGCGCCAATCATAACACCCAGAATCCCGTGCGAATTGATGTTTTGCCCCACCTGAAACAGGTTGGTTATCTTGGTGCGCTGCGAGATAACCGTTTGCATCGGCTCCGTGCAATCCCGCTGTATGCCGTACATGGATCCTTCCTCCGTACCGGTATAGTCCAAGTAGGTGAGCGGAGTAGAGGTATAGTAACGCTCGATGTTGTTGTGAACATCCGGCATTTGCTTCACGAGTTCCTCCAGCAAACGTTCGGCTTTTTGGCGTTTGAACGATTCGTAGTCCCGCCCCCTCCGTCCCACGGAGGTTCCCCTCCAGTGCGCCACGTCCTTGAAGTCCATGTAAGCAAATACAATACCGGCATCGGCAAAGCGCTGTCCGAGGGAAGAACACAGGTGCATGTACATGAAGTTCTTCGGCCATTCGCCCTCCGTATAATGGGCGCAGTTCCACACCTCCGGGGTGTTGTAGTGGTAGAGATTGGAATTAAAGTAAGGTACGCGGTCCTTTCGAAACTGTATGTAGACGGTGAAACTGGAAACGGTATTCCCCAACCCCAGGATGCGCTCGCGATAGGATTTGCGAATCAGCGGCGTATGCAACAATTCCAGGGTGCGTTGCGGATGTATGTTCGAGATGAAATAATCCCCGTGCAGCTCTTCCCCGTTCTTCAGCCTGACACCGGTGGCTTTCCCGTTGCAAAGGATATCCGTCACTTCGGCTCTGGGATAAATCGCCCCTCCCATTGCCCGGATGGAAGAAGCCAACGACCCGGCTATGGCGTCACTCCCGCCGACTATCCGGTAAGCGCTCTGATGATAGAAATGACGTATCAGGGCATGTATGTACAAAGGCGTTTTGCCGGCAACACCGGCATACAAGGGTAAATTGGCAGCCAATACCTGTCGGAGCAAGGCATTGGAGGTGATCTCCTGAAGGAATCTGCTCGCGCTTTGTTTCACATACATCGGATTGAGCATGGTTAGCGCCCCGGTATAGCGGAAGGAATACAAAGGGGAATTGTTGGCCACATCTTTCACCACTTCGTAATAGCGGCGTATGTTATCCTTTTCGCCGGGGAAGTGTTGAGCCAAAGCGTGTACATAGTCTTCCTTTTCGCCGGCAAAAGCGAAACGCTCCCCGGCAATGGAAACCCAATCGTAGGCCTTTGTGTCCAGCGAATGGAGCTTCATGTCTTTAAGGAGCGACAGGTAGTGGAAAAAGCGATGCAGGATTTGTCCCTCATCCATGCTTCCGATGTAGTGCATACCGGTTTCGTATTTTACCCCATGGCGGACGAAGGTTTGCAAACAACCTCCTATCTGAGGATTTTTTTCCAGGATACTTACGCGGTATCCGTTTTTGGCCAGGATGTATCCGCAAGTCAGTCCTCCCAGACCGCTTCCGATGATAACAACATGTTTATCCACTCGTTTCTATAATTTGCAGATTGCATACACCTCGGAACTCCTCCCGTTGCCGTTCGTCCGGATTCCACAGGTATACGGCTTCAAAGCTAACGTCGTCGGGCAAAGCCGAGGCCTCGTAGAGTCTCAGGTTGGGAGGAATCCCGGCGCAATGGCGTGCCAGGGCAACCTTGTCGGCATCACGATCTATGGCCGTCACCAGCGTTTGCTTGTGCACCAAAGCAAAAAGAAACCCCAGCACACCGTATCCGTTGTTTACAATCAGCACGGAGGAAACCGGCCGGAAGGAATCTATCCACGCTGCAAAGCAATGGGTTTTGTTCAGGAGGCGTTGTACGCTGTAAGCTATGCCTGCTCCCTTATAGAAATAATTGTGCAACACAAACGATTTGAAATAGGCGGCCGTTTCTATCTGTTGCGAAATAGCGGCGCTGATGCGGCAATAATACTGCCTTATATTCCCGGCGCGAAGGGTATAGCGGTTGCCGTAGAGCGTATCTCCCGCCGGGATGCGCGGATGTACTTGCACGCAGATACGGCCCTGGCGCAGCATAAAGTCGTCTTTGGGCAATACATCTCCTGCCCCGTGGATAAAAACCGGCAGGATGTCGAGATGCAAAACCTCGGCCAGGTAAAACGCTCCGCGATGGAAGCGCCGAATGGCAGGATCCACCGAGCGGGAACCTTCGGGAAAGACGGCGATGGAATAACCCCGGCGCACCCGGTCGGCCAATGCAGCGAGGCAGGTCTCGATACCGCCGGATACGGGAAGGAAATCCGCATACCGAATGAGTTTCCCGTAAAAGGGATTGTTCCATACCCAATCGTTGGTGAGGATAACCAAACGGGGCGTGAGCATCATCAAACACATCAAATCCAGATGCGAGCGGTGGTTGCAGATCATAACGGCGGGTTTCTCAAACGTTTCTCCGGAGAGATTCTCATAGCGGAAACTTACGCCCGGCACCCGTTGTATCACAAAATACGCCACACGACGCAATACGGCATGGTAACGCAGCTTCCGGTCTTCCCGCCGCCGGCGGCCCAGGCCCAACAGGAAGAATCCGGCGAGGGTGATGAACAGACATCCTGCCAGAAAACAGACAAAGGAGTAGAGAGAGAAAACAAGACGCTTCAAGGTGATGGGCACTTTGCGGTATCCGTTCCCGGTGCGTGTGAGCCAATGGAACAGGAGCGGGGGAATGATGCAGGTGATGACTACCACCGAAACCATCCCGACAATGGTAACTTCCGCCAGTGATTTCAAGGCGGGATGACGGGCAAAAATCAACGCTCCGATGCCGGTAAACATCATGAGTGCAGAAAGGATGATGCTGTTCTTATACGAATCCAGGGTCTTGCGACGGTAGGCGTACTCGTACATCAGTCCTTCGGTAATGAATATCGTGTAGTCGTCGCCCTGCCCGAATATAAAGGTAGCCAGGATGATGTTTACAATATTGAAACGCATATCGCCCAGATGCATGATGCCCAGAATCCATATCCAGCTTACGGCCAGCGGCAGGAATGCCAACAGGCTCAACTCCAGTCGTCCGAAGGAAAGGGTGAGGAAGAGGAATACGATGCATCCGCATACGTAGAGCACATAATTGAAATGTTCCGAGAGCGAATCAACCACCCTTTGGGCGATGTTCCGGGAATCAAACGCAAAAGCTCCGTCGGTACATTGCCGGAGCGCCTCGGAGAGTTCGGCGCTTCGGGTCTTGTCGCCATACAGGAGGTGGATGAGCATATAGCGGTTTTCCAGGCTGTCGCCTACGATATACTGATGGGCCAAGGGGGTTATTATGGGGGCGAAAAAGGCTTCATCGGAAGGCGCAAAGTCTTCCGACAGCAGTTGGGTGAAAGGCCGAAAAGAGCCGGGCTTAAATCCCCGGTCGAGGGCGGCGGCTTCCAGCTGTTGCAGCAAACCCTCCCGTTGCGACATCCAAAAATCATTCCATCGCCCAATGCGTCGCTGCTGTTCTTCCCGTGAGGGCAGGAAAGCTCCGGCCCCGGCGACGCTTTCCACGAGGCCGATCCGTTTCAGAGAATCCACAAGAGGCTTGTTCCGTTCGTAGCCGAGCAGCGCCTCATCGAGGGTCGTTCCCTGGGTGATAAGGTAGGTCACCTCCTGCCCGGTTCGTTCGATCGATTGCATCAGGTCGTTCATGTCTTCGCTTTGCTGAGGCGTCATGTAATTGATCCGGTTCATATCCGATTCAAACGTGGTGAAGCGGGCGAACCAGGCGAAAACGATCGTGAGCAGCAAAACCGTACACACCACCCATTTCTTTTTCTCCGGGGCAAACGAAGTCCATCGGGGCAGGGCGGGCGACCCGGCGGAAGAATCCGCCTTCAGCAGATGCGGCAAATAAATCAATACAAATAGGATCGTGCCCATCAGAAGCAAGGAGCCGAACCAACCCATGTCGCGCATGGCCTCGGAAGGGATAAACACCAGGCTGAGGAAAGCGCCCACGGTGGTCAGGTTTCCTATCAGCAAGGGCGGGATGATTTCTTTCAGCGCCCGGCGAACCTGGGGTTGATGCCGGAGATGGTCTGTCAAATGCAGCGGATAGTTAACGGCGATCCCGATGAATATCGAACCAATCCCTATGGCGATAATCGAGATGCTGTCTTTGAACAGGGTCAACAGGGCCAGGGCAAACAGCCATCCGAAGGAGACGGAAAGAAAGATCAGTGCGATATGTCGGAGGTTGCGGAAGAAATAAATCAGAAGTAGAAGGATGAGTGCCACGGATAGGGAGACGGCGAGCAGGCTGTCTTTCTTTATCCGGTTGGCGTTGGTTACCGCAATGGCGGGCGCTCCGAAGCAACGGATGTCTATTCCGGGGGAGAGGCGTTGGGTTTGTTCCATCGCCTGGTCAATCAGGTGCAGGAGCCGGGCGTTTTGGGCCGTTTCGCTCACTCCATAGGGCGATGTAATCCACACCCTTGCTTTCAGTCGACCGTTGCTGCGGACAAACAGATAGCCTTGATGCAATTCCAAATCCTCCCGATTGCCGACCTGAAGCTCCCTTAGCCTTTCCAGTACCGGGGTGAAGAGATGCAGCGGGTCTGTTGCTATTTGCTCTCCCATCCATCGACCGAGGGGGAGCATCAAAAGGCGCTTGTCTTCTTCCAGCAGGGTGGCAACGGCAACCTCCGACATCGGCAGCAAGCTGTCCAAACGGGCGTAATCCGCTTCCGTGAGGAAATAGGGGATATTCCGGCGGACAAAACCGGCCATCTCCGACATCCGACTCTCGTCTTCCTGCGAGATGATTTCGGGAAGGATCTTCAGGCTGTCGATCTCCCGGCATACGCTTGTGAAACGGTCGATGGCTTCCATGATCGGCTCCGGGTCGTTTTGCGTGGTATCCCTGGCCGAGAAATGCAGGATGAGGCGGTTGGAACGGTTGAGGTGCTGATACAGGCGGTTGAGGTGCGTATAGGCTTCCCCCTCGGGCAGAAATTCGGAAATATCTTCCTTGTACTTAGTGTGTGAGACCAACAGGAGACCCACCGCCGCGAGCAGGACCAGCGAGCCGATCAGCCGTTTTCTATGCGCTGAGAAATATCCATACAGGTCTATGAAGAAACGGTTCATGGGCTTTTAGCTATGGAACGAATGAGACGGGAAGGGTAGCCGTAGAAAAGGGCCAAGACCACGAGCGCCGTATTCAGCAGGCTGATGCGGAAGAAATCCATCACCGGGCGGAAGTGTGTCACACGTTGGTCGGGGGGAGGATAGCATACCTCTATGGGTATGGCAACGAGGCGGATGTTCCTCCAGGCGGAGCGCACGAGCAGTTCCAACTCAGCCTCGTAGCGGGAGGTAAAAGGGCGCATCCCCTTCATCTCCCCAAGCGGATACAGGCGGAAACCGCTTTGGGTATCGGGCAGGCGGATGCCGGTTTGGAGAGCGAACCAGAAGTTGGAGAATTGATTGGCAAAGGTGTTGCCCCGGGGCATATTTTTTTGTTGCAGTTGCCTGGTGCCGACGATCAGTGCGCCGGGATGTTGGTCCAGGGCCTCCAGGAAGCGGGGCAGATCGGAGGCCCGGTGTTGTCCGTCGGAGTCCATCGTAACGGCGCAGGTATATCCCAGCGCTTCCGCCCGGTCGAACCCCTTGGCGAGTGCGTACCCCTTGCCTTTGTTATGGGGAAAGGAAAGGCAGGTGATGCGCGATTGATAGGCTTCCAGCACCTGGCGGGTACGGTCGTTGGAGCCGTCGTTCACCACAATGACGTCCGGGGTATAGTGCAGCACCTCTTCTACGACGTTTGCCAGGTGGGCGTCGTTGTTGTAGGTGGGGATCACCACGCAGACGCCCGAGCGGCGTTGCAGCAACAGGCTCAGACGGGCAAACCGGGTAGTTTCCGCATGGACCTCCGCCAATACCTTATAGCCGTTCTCCCAGGGGACCAGAGGCTGAAAGGACACCTTCACCATTTCGTGTTCGCGGGGGTTGATAACGGAAAGAAATTTGACGTTCCGGATCTCCTTCAGCCAAAGTTTTTCGCCCGTATGCAACTCCGTCAATTCTTTGCAAAGCTGAATGATACATACGCCGGGAGTAACAGGATTGCCGGGGAAATGCGCCCCGTAGATGTAATGCTCTTTGTCAAGGGAAACTGTGTATTCAAATCCGGAAGCGACCTGGAGGCGCTGCATCACATGGTAGAAACTGTTCATTAAGATCATTCTGTCAAAGGTTGAAATATGTATTCTATTTTGTGCCGTTCGTTCCGTATTCGGATGATTCCGTCGGATTGGATTGTCAACGTCTTTTCTTTCATCTTCCCTTTTCCTTGTTGCGTGGCCCGGAAGAAGAACAGCAAATCGTTTGCTATGATTTTGCGAATATACCATTTGTTCAGGAAAGAAACGGTATGAAACAAACGGCATTTTTGTTTGTCCAAAGCGAAGTCAAACGCTTTTACTCCAAACTCGTTGACCAGGCTTCCGCGCCATTCGTCTCCCCGGGATTTCGCCACGAGGATTCCGCTCAGGTTCGTTCGTCGGCTTTGGATATGCACCCGGTATCGAGCCGTAGTCTCCTCCCCATAAAAAGGCAATGGGAGCAAAGGCGAAGACAAGGAGGCACACGAGGAAAGAAGCCTCAAGCAAAAGCCAAGGAAGAGTAATTGTCGTTTCACGAGTATGTTTCTTTTCGGTAAAAGTAATCATTTTCAGACTTCAAGCCCTCATTCGGGTCGGCGTGAGCGACACACCCGAGCGGGTGAAGCACCTTCATTCGAGCGGGTGAAGGTCCTTCATTCGGGCGGGTGAAGGTCCTTCATTCGGGCGGGAGAAGGACCTTCTAAAGAAAATGTGTCGTCTTTCAGGTCTACATTCACCTGTTTGTCTAATAAATGAAAGAGGGTCGTATCCCCGCCGGGTTCCTTCAGCTCCACTTGAACGACGGAATAATCCCCGGCATCGAACACCAGTCGGATGACGGAGAACAACTGTTTCAGGTCCCTTTGCCGCGGGAGGAGATGCACCTCCCACGGGGTATCCCCCTGCCGTTGGTAGTAACGTATGTCAAAGCGCTTCAGGTCCGACAACCCGCTCCCGCTGATCCCGTTCATCATGACCTGAATGATCTCCCGGAAGAAGCCACCGGCCTGCACATCCACGACCTGGCGGCTATCTTCGGTCTGCATCACCAGGGTGTTGTCGTTCAGCAAAAAGAGATAGCGGTAGGGCGAGAGGTACTCCCAGCGGAGACGTCGGTCGCGTTGGTAATACAATTTGCCTTCGGAACGCATCTCTTCGTTCAGGATCGAGAGGGTTTTCACCTGGGTGAAGCGACACACGAGCGTCGTCATTTTTCGGGATGCCTCCTCTATGCGGGTTTTCATCGCCTCCTGCTCCCCGGGACTTGCCGGACGGAGGTTCTGCGCCTTAAGACCCGGGGCGGCAATCAACCCCACCCCCACAAGGATGAAAAACACCCCCACCCAGCGAAGGGGCGGCACCGTTTCCCGGAAAACATAAACGGCAGCCAGCACACCCAATACATAACCGAAGCCTGTGACGGGATAAGCCACCGAGAAATCAAAGTGTTTCAGGATGTATAACCACAACAGCGTGGCCGCAATCATACAAACGCCCGAAGCCAGGAGATACCCGTTGGTAAGCAGACCCCGAAAGAAAAGCAGGGAAAAGCGGAAGGTATCCATACCACTCACCGCCAACTTAAGAAATACCTGCCCCGCAGAAAGAAGCAGGCATTGAAGCATAGACAACAAGATTATTTTCCACATGATGATAAAAGTATAAAGGAATGATTCTTATGTTCGAAGCAGTTGTACAGCAGGATGTGCCTGGGTTCGCCCATAGGCGCATCCCCGGAGCAAAGGTGTGCGGGGATGCGTTGGCGATGAAGGCAAACGGCCGCCGCGTAGCATCCCAGGGCCGGGGCCGTGTAGGATTCGCCAAAAAGGTGTTTGTAGCGGAGGAATCGTTGCCCGGGGAACAACACCGGACACCAGTCGGCATAGACGCGGTCGTTGGCCTCCCGGTTGTTGACTCCCAGCATCACGGCATCGATCTCCCCCGAATCGCAGGGGATGCGTTGCAGAAAATCCTCCAGGGTGCGCCTTATCGCTTGGGGGTCCATACCGAAGCAGATCTCCACTCCCCGCACCCGGCAGAGGGCCTGGGGACAAGGCGTTCCGGAAAGCATCAGCGCCAAGGCCGTCTCGCCGCCGAAACTGCCCGGAGACAGCCCCAGGTAGCCGGTGCGACAAAGCAACCGGAAGTAGTTCGACGTCAACTCATCGTGAGCGCCCAAGAGGACCGTATCGGCCTCCCCGTTTTCCAATTGCAGGAAAGCATCCAGCAAAGCACATTCAAAGGAGATGCCCTTGTGCGAATACGTCGAATTGTATCCCTTGCATTGGGTCTCAATGGCTATCAGCGAGCCGATGGTGTTATGGGTTGATTGCATGAAGCAGGTGGGGCTCAGGAGTTCTCCTTGCTCCGGGGTCAGGGCGTTCAGGAACACCTCCGTATTCTCCATACATCCTCCGCCGGTGGCGGTAATCACGGCGTCGGGGAGGTTCACGGCGGAGGTTTGCATCACCTGCTGCGAGGTCAGCAGGGCGCGTTTCAGGATCCGCCCCAGCCGACGCGCCGTGTTCGGGGCAAAATACCGTTTGTAGTCCGGGTCTATGGCACGTACGTAGGCGTCGTCGTAGAGCCGGGGAGCGTCCATCCAATCTTCGCACAAAGGCGTCTGGGAAGAGATGTGTTGCGCCGCCAGGATATATACATCGTTCATGAGTCTTCTGCTTTTGAAAAGATAAGTGAGGTGTTGTTGCCCCCAAAACCAAACGAATTGGAAAGGATATGCCTTAAAGGAAACGCCGGAATGTCGTGGGTGGACGGTCGGAAGGACAATTCCTTCATGGGAGAGGAAAAATTCAGATTCACCGGGATAAAGTTATGCTGCAAAGCCAACAGGGAAATCACGGCTTCCACCCCTCCGGCCGCACTGGTGGTATGTCCGGTAAACGACTTGGTGGACGACACGGGCGGCACCTTCCCAAAGACGCGCTCCAGGGCGATCCCTTCACTCAGGTCATTGTTTTGCGTGCCGGTGCCGTGGGCATTGACGTAGCTGATCTCCGAGGGTGAAAGACTGGCCGAAGCCAGGGCCTTGGTCATGGAAAGGACGGCGCCCTCGCCCCGAGGCGAAGACGCCGTTTGATGAAACGCATCGCAGGCGTTCCCCCATCCGGAGAGCCGGCACAGGGGTTCCCGGTTTCGTCTCCTTAAAGACTCCCCGGATTCCAACACAACGTAGGCCGCACCTTCCCCCAGGTTTAACCCGGCGCGATGTTCGTCGAAAGGCTTACAGGCTTCCCCGTCGAGAATCAGAAAGGAGTTGAATCCATTCAAATGAAACCGGGTGATGCACTCGCATCCTCCGGCTACCACCGCATCGGCCCTTTGATGAAGAATCAACTTGGCGCCGAGCATAATGGCATTGGCCGCCGAGGAGCAGGCGGTAGAAATCGTATCCAGCATGGAAAACATCCCTGTACGATTTGCGATCATCTCCGTGCACGCGCCGCAATCGTGGGTTGCGATATAGGCATTGCGTGTGTCGTTCTCCAGAAAGTCCTTATAATACTGTTCGCTCATATCCATCCCTCCCACGGTGGTTCCGGAGACGAGGGCAAGGCGCATCCCGGCGTCTGTCTCCAGCCCGGCCTGTTGCAGGGCTTCGTCCACGGCGATCATCCCCAGAAGCGAGGTGCGCGTTGTAATTTCCTCCGGCGGCATACCCAGCATTTGCATCATCTCCCGGTTGGAGCGTTTCACTTCGCCTGCGGGAATCCCCCGATGCAAGGTGTTCAGATAGATAAGCGGTGCGATGCCGCTGCGGTGTTTGCGCAAGGACTCCAAGACTTCCGTCTTATTGACTCCCAAGGCAGAGATGATGCCGGCTCCCGTGATGAATACCCGGTTCATGGCGCTTATTTGGTTCTGTTCTCCCGGATATACTCGGCCATCACGCGAATGGATTTGAACAGATCGCGCCCCTGGGTAGGGTCTTTCAGCTTGATGCCGTAGTTCTTTTCCATGAGAACAATCAACTCAAGGGCGTCGATCGAATCCAAACCCAATCCTTCACCAAAGAGGGGAGCGTCGGTGGCTATATCCTCCGGACTTACCTCTTCGAGGTTTAATACGTCGATAATTTCTCTTTTCAGTTTTAAAATCAATTCATCCATTGTACAGGTCTATTTTTTAGAGGTTATGTTTCGCTGTTGTTAAAAATCCGGCGGAGAGCAGCGGCTCAGATGCCGAAGCAGCCTGGGTTTCTATTTGCATCAGGAAGGCTTCGCCGGTGTCTCCGTCGTATTCCGTCCATCCCGCCAGCGCCGAACGGAGGGGTTGGTGGGCAAAGGTGTTACGGATCGTCCGGAAAATCTGATGGGGGTTGTATGTTTCGCAGATATAAACCGAGGTTTCCCCGTAGAGTTTGTTCCGGATGGCTATCTCGGCCGTCACGATGTTAGGTAACGTATAGACAAAGAGCGAGGGACTTGGGTAATCGCGCATGCTTGCCTGGTAGCGTCGGTCGGTATCCAGCGAGGAAGTGCGGCTGAAACAGATCACGGCGCAATCCTCACGGGGCAAAAAGCGCGAAGCGTCGCCCCAAAAGAGCAACTCGGAGGCCAGGAATCCAAGCTTGGACAAGCCGTCCATCTTGAAAAATCTGGGGTAATCAATCCCAAGCCTGCGGTAAAGGGCGGTGAGGAAAGGATCCGAGGTGGCGACAACGGGAATCTCCTCCCCATTCACTCGTGCGGCCCGGGTGGTGACGCAGGCGGTTCTTCTAACGTACAAGGGTCTCATGAGGCGTGTCGGGTGATTTTCCTGAACAACAACGCGGCATTGCATCCCCCAAAGCCGGAAAGCATCTTCAGGGCGCAGGTCTTTTGCGTATAGCCCATCCGGTTGGTTACCGCAAGGGGATAATCCGTATCGCCCCGAGTGAATCCAAAAGTGGGGAGGATCACCCCGTCCTGTAAAGCGCGGATGGTGAGGATGCTCTCCAGGATGCCTGCAGCGCCCAGGGTGTGGCCGAAGTAACCCTTGAGGCCATTAACCGGTTTTTGGTGTAGTCCGGCACGTGTAAGGGCGATCGTTTCCATACGGTCGTTGTAGGCCGTAGCCGTAGCGTGGGCGCAAATAAAGGCCAGGTCGTCCGGCGAATGGTCCTTCAGGACGGCTTGCAGGGCGCGGAAACAGCCTTCGCCGGTTCGCGACGGGCCGGAGATGTGGTTGGCATCGTTGCGAATCGCCCCCTCCACCAGCGAGACGCCCTGTGGGGAATCCTCCTCGCGGACCTTCCGGTAAATGATGGTAGAGGCCGCTTCTCCCAGGTTCAGTCCGTTTCGTTCGCTATCGAACGGGCGGCAAGGGGCCGGCGAAAGGGCTTTGAGCGACAGGAAGCCGGAGAGGATAAACCTCGACAACAGATCCACGCCGACCACCACGGCGCAGGTGAAGCGCCCGGCGGCTAATTCGCGCATGGCGGCTATCTGTGCACAAGCTCCCGATATGCAAGCGTTCGACACCACAACGGGTTCGTTCGCATTGCGAAAGTACCGGGCAATCCGCCCGGCGGTATGCCATAAATACAGACGGGAGTCGCTACGGGCCTCCGCTCCTTCCTCCAGCAGATGGATATTCCCTTTGGTGGAGGAAAACACAAACAGCACCTCCGGGGCGGCAAGGTCTATGCCGGCCTGTTCCGCCGCGAAGGTAACCGACAGCAGAGCCGCCCGCTCCAGCGGAGTATATTCCAAGGGGTTTCCGCCAGCAGCCGAAAAACAGTCGTCCAAGCGCGTCCGGTCTATGCACGAGGCCACGATGGGTTCGGAAATGCCCGGATAGGCTTCGTAAAAGCAAAGGCCGGTGCGACCGGATTGCACGGCACGGTAATTTTCCGCCGTGCTGAATCCCAAAGAGGACAGGATATTATCGCCTATGGGTATCATGATTACAGCAGTCCCATTTTCTGTTTCCATGCTTCGTAAAAAGGGGGATTCCCCCACACCAACTGATAGTTTTTGTCCAAAAAGACCTGAACGGTGGAGGCGGTGGCTATCAGCGACCGGTCACTGAGGTTACAGATCCGGTAGTCGAACAGGATCTTGGCCGCTTCCGTGGGACGATACACGATTTCCACCTGCGCCTTGGTCCCGTAAACAAGGGGTTTCTTGTAGCTGATGCTCAAATCAACCAAAGGAGCATAGTATCCGTTGGCAAATATATCCAGGTAGCCTAAGCCGTACCGGTTGCCAAAGGTTTCGCGTGCGTCCTCCAGGTAAAGGGCGTAGGCGCCGTGCCACACAAAATTCATCGAATCTACTTCGCTGAAGCGGATGTTTATCTCCTTCGATGCTTCCAAGCGGATAGCGAATGTTTTCATACGTTCGTTTCTATGTCGGTAATGGATATTTTCATTTCCGCCCGGGCAATTGGTTCGTCGTCTATGGTTACCAGGGCGTCTACAAGGGTCATCCGGAAGATTTCTTCGCGCACCGTAACCCGTGTAGTGATTTCCTCGCCGATGCGCGGCAAACGGAATATCTCCATGCGACGAATCGCCCCAATGAGGCCTATCTTTACCGTATCGTTCGCTATATATTTATGAATGTATCCCATGCGGGCTGCACAGGTTTGGGCAATGTTTTCTACCAAACCGGATTCGCTCAGGCAGTGTCCGTCGCAAAAAATATTCTCCCTGCATATCCTGAGAGCGGTTTGCACGCACTCCGCATCGAAAGCTATCAGGCGATCTACCAGGATAAAAGGGGGACGCTGGGGCAAAAGTTCCGCCATGTTGACATCGGTCGTGTGCATCTTACTTCTTTTTGCATATAAGTATGGAGTGTCCTTTTCCCAGTCCGTCGTGTATTTTTTCTACCTCCAGCCCGACGGCTTCCAGGCAACGTATCATGTCGTGGGAATGATACATTTTGCTGTTTCCGTTGGCCAGGGCCGTAAAGTAAAGGCTGATTTGCGTCAGGCAGTATGCCGCGGTTTCAAAGCGTTGCCTGTCCCAAAAGGTCTCCATGATAAAAAGCCGTGTGTGGGGATGCATCGCTTCGGATGCTCGCCCAAGGATGCTGCACACTTCTTCTTCGGAGAAACAATCCAGAAACTGACTCATCCAAATGGCGTCGAATCCGGTGGGAAAGGCGGTGTTTCTATCCAACACATCGGCTTCAAAAGCCCGGATGCGCCCGGCTCCACACACCTCGCTTGTGTGCCGCTTCATCAGCTCGATCTGCCCGGGAAGATCCAGAATGGTGACTTGAATCTCCGGATCATGTGCCACGCAACGCATCGCCCAGCAACCCGTATTCCCCCCCACATCCAGCAAGGTGCGGGGGTGATAACCAAACACAATGTCGAGGGCTTGGTCGAAGGAATGGTTGGAATAAAAATGATCGAAGGCCAACCAACTGTCCTGCACCCGTTCCGGCAACATAGACAAACCCTCGTATATCGTAGGCCAGGGGCCAAAAACCTTCAGCCCCTCCGGTTTGCCCTTCAGCAAAGCCTCTTCGAGTGAGAACCATCCCAGATAATTTACATCGTGATTAAAATCCATATTCACCCTCACCAACGGATCGTTTAGCAGGAACCAGCCGGTTTTGGAGGCTTCAAACCGCCCCTCTTTATGCAACACGGTACCGGTTGTGAGCGACGATTCCAGCAATACCTGCAAGGCATAGCGCGAGAGAGCCGGCGTTTTCCCGGCAATCTCTTCGAGGGTAAGACCCTTTTCCGAATCCAGCAACAGTTGCAGTATCCCGAACTTAACCATCAGTCTGGATACCTGAAAAACAACAGGTCCAAAGGCTATCTCGTGCGCCAGACGTTGTGCTTCCTGCGCCGTCTTTTCTTCGGTGGAATATTTCTTTTCCAAAGAGGGAAATAGTTTCATATACGATTATCTCTTTATGCTTTCCAAAATTCGTAGTAATTAAACCATTGTTCAGGATAACGTCGAACGATTGTTTCCACATCACTCACATACGAACGGACATATCCGGCTATCCGTTCCTGCCGGGTGATTGTATCCGCTTCCCGCACATCTGTTTTCACCGGCTTTACATACACGGTATACTTCTTATCCGAAGTCTTTATCGCAAAAACGGAGAGCGCTTCAACCTCCAGCGCCACAGCCAGCGAGAAGGTCCCGATGGGGAAATCCGCTTCTCCATTCAGGAAATTACACGTCAAGCTTTTATGAGAGCCCAGCATACGGTCGGAAGGAATAGTCACCACTTCGCCGTTTCGCAAAGCGGTGTGAACGGCAAACAGGTGTGACATATCATCCATCACAGGAATCAGGTGTATGTGATTGTTCTTTAATATTTTCTCCCGATGCCTACGTACCGTTTCCGTTTCGCCGGCATACACCAGGGCGTTTATTTTTTTCTTCTCCTGACGCAGCAGATACCCGGCAATCTCGAAATTTCCTATATGGGATCCGGCAATGAGAAAGCCTTTCTCACCGTTGATAAGACGAGTGAAGTGTTCATTGCCTGTCACTTCGAGTTCAAACGGACTTTGGCCTTTGGCAAACAGAACGAAGCGGTCTAAAATAATTTGTCCGAAAACGTAATGATTACGGCATGTTCCGGCAAATGATCGCCAGGGAGTAGCTCCCATTCGCTTGCGAAAGAATTGATAAATGATCTTGCTGTTCGTATAAGAGAAAAGCATGTAGAAAGGAACTACCAAAGTCATCACAAAGTAACCCATCCTGAGGTTCAGGAATTTGAAGAAGAAAATAAGGCCTTGTTGACCCAACACTCCGCCTCCTGTTTTCCCTTTCCATTGCGGGCTTTCCTGCATTGTGTAGTTATTTATTTATCTCCTGCTTTGGATTCGATATAATCACAAAATTGCTTCAAAGTCCGGACCCCTTCCATTTCTTCCGGTTTGATTTTGAAACCAAAATTACGTTCTACTATTACAACAATATCTACAAAATCGAGGCTGTCTATACCTAAATCCTCTTTCAGTTGTGCTTCCGGCACGAGTACATCTTCCTCTACTTCTATTTCTTCGATTAAGAATTTCTTTACAATTTCGTCTATTTCTTCTCGCTTCATGACATTAGGATAAATATATATAATATGAATATGAATATGGGTTTATTTCTTTGCCTGCAAAAGTAATCAAAGCCCATTAATTCTACAAATCCCATTGTTTGCCGGATATACGGCAAGAGGGTTGCGTCAAACTTGCATAGCCTGTGGCGGAGGAAAAATAAATGTATTCAAGGTTTTTTTGCCGCCTTATGCCTTAGGCGCTTCTGTCCATCCGGTCTTTTTTCTTCATTCCGTATCCGGTTTTTCTTTTCAGGATTGCTTTGTAGCGTGTGATGCAGTGATTGAGGTCATTGGCAAAGCGTAATAATTTTTCGTCCGAAGTTGCGTGTTCCGTGTCGCAATTTACCGTTAGCAGCCTGGCGTCTATCACATTCATCATATTTGTATAGTAATGATCCATTTGCGTACGCACCTGCTTTAAGTGTTCCGCCTCGGAGGTGTCTTTATCTTTTTCATTGTCGGCTTGCGATTGTTTGCATGTGATATGGATAGCTTCCAGGTCGGCCAGCCAGCCGTTGAGTTCCAAAAGGTGCAATTCGGGCGACAGGTCGATAACTCCTTTGTCGGGCATGAGGTCGTGCAGCAGCGCATCTGCGGCGGCTGTTTTCTCCTCCGGGCTTCCCTTGCGGACGATGTCGGTATACTTGTCGATTACGGCATACGTCTTCAGGGCGGCAAACTGCTTTTCCGTATCCGGATCCTTTTGCAGAAACTTTACCGTATCCCGCAAGCCCAGAAATACCCCGTCCCGCTGACGAAGGGCGAAAGCGATGTCAGCATCCGTAGGCTGATTGCGCAGCATATCAAACAAGCGGTCGGCCTCCTTGTACAACATCCGGTAGGGAGGATAAAGACGTGTTATCTCCAACACATCCGTCCCACAGAGCATGACGAAATCTCCAAATTCCGTATGAAACCGAAACCAATCCTTGTTTTGTAA
Source organism: Tannerellaceae bacterium (assembly GCA_031278605.1). Classification (GTDB taxonomy): domain Bacteria; phylum Bacteroidota; class Bacteroidia; order Bacteroidales; family Tannerellaceae; genus DFXE01. The sequence goes on along the minus strand of JAITKB010000112.1, from coordinate 18,751 downwards.
CTTATAAACAGTAAATCTCAATAATTGCATTCCCATTGTAATTGAATTAGGTGATAAAAAGTGATTTCGTTGCGAAGATATAGGATTTCACAAAACGAGCAAACAGTTCTTTTAAAAAAACATCCTCCGAAGGGCCGGCTGAATTTCTTAGGAACAAGCGCGACGAAAAAACAGGATTAATCGCGAAAGACGGCTTTTTATCTGCCCGGCGCCCGAAAGGGTTTCCCGGTTTATTTTCAATACCTTTGTGAAATCTAACGAAATCTAACAATACATCAGATATGAAATCATCAAACGAGACTTTTAAAACCAACCATGGGATTGAAATCCCTTGTATAGGATTCGGCACCTGGCAAACACCCGAAGGGCCGATAGCCGTGGATGCCGTAAAATATGCCATCGAGGTCGGATACCGCCACATTGATACGGCGGATATATACCGGAACGAAGAAAGTGTAGGGCAAGGCATTGCCCAATCGGGCATAGAGCGAAGCGAGGTGTTTGTTACCACCAAGTTATGGAACACGAAACGGGGATACGAACCGACCTTGAAGGCTTTCGAGGAAAGCCTCCGGAAGTTGAATCTCAAATACGTTGACCTGTACCTGATACATTGGCCTGCCAATAAAGCCGGTTGGGAACAGCTCAATGCCGATACCTGGCGGGCTTTCGAGACATTGTACCGGGACGGACGGGTAAGAAGCATCGGAGTAAGTAATTTCCTCACCCACCATCTGGAGTCTTTGCTGCATACGGCTGAGATTCTGCCGTCGGTCAATCAGATAGAGTTTCATCCGGGCTATATGCAGGCCGAGACTCTGGCTTTTTGCCGAACGCATCAGATCGTAGTGGAAGCCTGGAGTCCGTTGGGTTCGGGATGTTTGCTGGAAAATCCGCAACTCAAGGAAATTGCCGGGCGTTATGGCGTTTCCGTCGCCCAAGTGTGCATCCGCTGGTGTCTGCAAAACGGGACTTTGCCTTTGCCTAAATCCGTCACCCCGCAACGTATTCTTGAAAACGCAGACGTGTTTGGCTTCTCTCTCTCCGAGGCAGATATGCAGGCGATCAACAGCCTTCCCTATATGGGCGGATCGGGCTTACATCCGGACAAAATTGATTTTTAAATCCTCCCGACATGATGCTAACTCCCATCAAACAAAAAGACATTGGCGCAATGCTGAAAAACATAAAGGACGCCTCCGAACTCAGAGTCGGAGGGTGCCTTTGCGAATGTAAGGGTGAAACCTGCCGGTGCGACTGCCACGGCGACAGTTCCTGCGACTGTAATTGCAACTGTGACTGCAACTGCGACTGTACGTGCAAAAAGCCGGAGAATCCCAAGGATAAGGCTGGGTTGAAATTTGTTTTGTCTGTTCTTGTCTTTATGGTTCTTCTTCCGGGAGGCCTGGCGATGGCGCAAAACTCCGGCGAGCAGCTTGTGATGAGCTTCGATATCGGATATGCACAGGTCTCCGTGCTTTCCGAAGAACAACGCTCCGGACGAATCGACGCACTGACCGGAGCCACGCCCCGGATGATTCAAACCTATCTGCCCGACAGCGTCTACCCCAGCGCCGTCAATGCCTTTCTGGTGCGGACGCCGGATAAGAACATACTTGTAGACGCCGGCTACGGACGGAAGTTGTCGGATCACCTCCGTTCGCTTGAGCTTGGTGCGGAAGACATCCACGTCGTTCTGCTGACCCACATGCACGGCGACCATATCGGGGGTCTTTTGAGCAACGACACCATCGCTTTTCCCCAGGCTGAGGTTTACCTGTCGCAGCCGGAATACGATTTTTGGATGAGCGACCGGGCTATGCAGGCTTTGCCCGACCGACGCAACGGCTTTTTGCAGGCACGTAAGGTGATTGCCGCCTACAAAGACAGGCTGCATCTTTTCCTTCCCGAAGCCGACCCGGCGGCTGAGGCTCCTTCTCCCCTTTTGCCCGGCATCCGGGGCATTGCCGCCTACGGGCATACGCCGGGCCATACGGCTTATTTGTTGGAATCGGAGGGCTCGCGTTTGCTGATCTGGGGCGATGTAACCCATGCGATGCGCATCCAGATGCCCTGCCCGGAGGTTACCTACGCCCGCGACAGCGACCCGGTGCAGTCGGTCGAAACCCGCAAACGCCTTCTGGCTTATGTGGCGGAAAAAAATATCCCCATAGCCGGGATGCACATTGCATTTCCCGGCATAGGGGATGTTGTTTCAACGGGCAACGGCGCCTATGCCTTCGAACCCTATTGCCTCTGCCTGGGCTTCTAAAACCAGATTCTAAACCACTTCCACAAAACGATGCGTGGGCTGGGGCCGGCCCGGCATAAGGAAACGCCAGGCCAGGGTTTCTACCTGAAGCGTATCCTCCTGGGTTAGCGCCTGGAGCGTATCTCTTACGATTTGGTCCAATTCGCCGGGGCTGGTTTCCACACGGGCGTTTACGGTCAGTTTGATTTCCTTAGCGGAGCCTACCGAACCTCTCACGGCCAGGGTTTCGGCCTTTCCCGTGAGATTGCCTGCCACGTATTGGTTGCCGCTTTCGGCTATTATTTTCACGTGGCCCACGGAATAGTTCTGGCGGTCAAACTCTTCGGAAAGGGCCGACAGGAAACGGGAGGTGAAGGCGTCCCAATCGGTATCTGTTGGCGCTTTGAGGCGCACCGTCCCGTTCAGCCATCCCAGCACGGCTTCGCCATGTGCGTAAATATCGTAATCCACGTCGGCCAGCCGCAAGCCGGCGTCGGTGCGTTTCGATACTTCCTCCAGCCACTGGTCGATTCCTTCTCCCGTTAAGGCGCTCACGGCTATGATGGTAGAGGAGGGATAGGCCTTTGCGATGCGTTTCTTCAGCGTGGCCAACTCTTCGGGCGCTACCAGGTCGGTTTTGGTGATGAGGATTATATCACTTTCTTCCAACTGTTTGCGGTAGATATAAGCCGCATCGGGATGCAATCCGGCGGTGCCGCCGGCAAGGATAGAGCCCAGGCGGGCGGGATCGGCCAGCACGGAGAGGGGTGCCACGGTAAGTTCCTGTTTCCAAAACTTCTTCAGGGGTTGGATAATAGTCGCCGAGAGGTCGGTGCAACTGCCTACCGGCTCGGCAATGATCACGTCCGGATGGATTTCCCCGCGCAGGTTTTGTACGGCGTGCAGGAATCCGTTGAAATTACAGCAGAAGCAGCTTCCGCTCACTTCGGCCACTTTGACGCCGTCGCGTGCCAAAAGGGCGCTGTCTACCAGCTCCGGCGCCTGATCGTTGGTGATCAAACCGGCGCAAAGTCCTTTTCCCATCAGTTTCCGGGCAGCTTCCCAGAGCAGGGTGGTTTTGCCGGCTCCCAGGAAACCGCCGGCGATGATAATACGTGTTGAACTCATTGTTTGTTGTTTTTTAAAGGATTAATTCTTGTGGATGATTCGTTTCATAAAGGGTTCGAGCAGGGCGGCTACCAGGCCTCCGGCAATGGGCGCCAGGATATAGACCCAGAAGAATCCCCCGCAACGGTCGGGGAAGGCGGCCTCACCCCAACCGGCGACCCAGGCCACGAGGCGGGGACCGAAGTCACGTGCGGGATTCAGCCCGGCCTGCGTGAGCGGGGCGATTAGCCAGATGATGGACGAAACGGTGAGGCCGATAAAGAGCGGCGTCAGCGTGCTGCTGGGACGTCCGGCATTGGCGTCTTCGGTCAGGCCGAAGATAGCTAATACCAGGAGGAAGGTGCCGAAAGCCTCGCCCGCAACGGCCAGCGGCAGGGAGGCGACGGCGTTGGTCCATCCCGGGTTGGGATAATACTCGCCGAAGATCTTGGCCGTGATGATGGAGGCGTCCGTTCCGCGCACGATGTGGTGGAGACTCTCGTAGGCGGCAATCGAGGGGGCGAAGAGCAGGTAGATCACCGCGCCCGCCAGGATAGCGCCGAAGAGCTGTGCGCCGAGATATACCGGTATCTTGCCGGCGCTCATGCGTTTGCCCAGGACCATGGCCAGCGTGACCGCCGGGTTCAGGTGGGCGTTGGACAAATGCCGCGTGAGGTAAATGGCCAGCGTAACGCCGATGCCCCACACAAAACCAATCTGGAAAATACTGTTGTATTCGCCGTACAATACGGCCACGGCCACCGAGCCGCAGCCGAAAAGCACCAGGAGGAAGGTCCCCAGGGCTTCGCCTAAAAATTCTTTCCGTTTCATTTGCTATACATTATTATATGGGTGTTACAGACTAAAGCCTATGTTCAGGGCAAAAAGGTGAAAGCCTTCGCCGCCGAGGCTACGCAGGTAGCGATAGTTGGGCGAGAGTTGCAGATTCCCCGTGGGGTGATACTCCAGACCGGTGATAAACGTTGCCTCGTCGGTGTCCAAGCGGTCGTAGCGGGCGTAGAGATCGAATTTTTGTCCCAGCGGCAGGCCGCCGTAGAGGGAGAGGCCGGAGCGGTTGTCGCCGGAGATGAAATCCTGCGCCTGCCGGTAGTTCCATTCGCTGCCGAGGGAGAAGTGGCGGTTCCGGTAGCCGGCAAAGAGGGCGAGGGTGGTTTCCTGCCCCTCGTAGGCGGGGTTTTCTCCGGCAGGCACATGAATGGAGAGGTCGGAGTGGCGGTTGGTATCGAAGTAGGCGCGAAGGGTAAGTCCCGTCAGCGGGCCAAGGGTGGCGCCAAGGGCGAGGCGGTTCAGGCGGACGCCTCCGGAGGCGTTGGCCACATCCTTGCCGTTGACTAAGGCGGCATCGGCCTCAAAGCGGGAAGAGAAGCGATAGCGGAGCGTCACGCCCAGGTCCGAATCGGGGCCAAAGCCGTACAGATCCTGGAAGGACTTTTCCACGTAGCGCCGTCCCCAGAAAGCCTCCTGGACGCCAAACTGTGCAAGGGCCACCAATCCTCCGCTGAGGCTTAGCTTCTTCCGGGTCCATTCCAGGAAGGCGTAATGGAAGTTGACGCCCCGTCCGTTTTGTGTTGCATTAATATCCAGTACACTTACCCCGGAGAGCGAGGGGGTTGCCCGATAGCGGTAGCCCAGGCGCGAGCGGGTGAGGCTGAAGCCTGCCGCCTCGCCGGGGCCGCCGGCCGTATAATCGGCAAATAATACGACCACGGGACTTCCCGAAGGGGTGAAGTCCCCGGCCTCCTGGGCTTTGATGCCGCACGCACCGCCGAGGAGGAAAACGAAAGCCGAAAGAGGGATAAAAAAGATTCTCATGGTTGTGTCTGTTTAAAAGTTGTGTCTATCTATATAAAGGTTTAAGAAAATTGACGTCCAAAGGAAACAAAAAAACCGGGGGAGGAGAGGTCGCGCGTGTCGTAATAACGAAAAACAAACTACTCACACCGATTAAAATCACCCGGAGGGGAGGGGGCGGAGGAAAACAAAGCGCTCCCCGATCCCCCCTCCGAAAAAAGCCCCTGGCCCGGTATTCGCACCCCGCGGCACGGGGCTTTTTCCGTGTGTTTCCGGCCCCGCGGAGATTCCCGCGTATTAATCCTTTTTCACGTGTCGAGGCAGAGGATGTAACCGCTTAGCAGTCAGCGATAAATCTATCTCCCTGGAGGGGGAAATTCTCAGTAGTGAAAAATTTATTTCTCACTACTGAAAAATAAAATTCTCACTACTGAAAAATTTATTTCTCACTACCGAGAAGTTTTTCTCCCGGTAAGGAGAAGGTATTTTTGTGAATGAACGTTTATTTTTCGAGGGAGCGTTAGGAATTTTTCACTAATGTGCTTTTCGTTTTTATGCGGCATATTTCCTCTTTGGGTAGGCCGCGGAGGGCGTCGGAAGGGAATCTTTTATCTTTGGGACATGATTAACTCCTAATTTTCAAAACGCATGGAAAGAAAACACATCCCCCAGCTCTCCCGCTTCCTGCTGATGGCCTTAGCCACCACGGGAATCCTCTCGGCACAAACCCCTTACGGCTGGCGAGGCCCGGCACGCAACGGCGTATATCCCGAATCCGGACTGCTCAAAACCTGGCCCCCCGAAGGACCTGCCCTGTTGTGGGAAACCTTGGACGCAGGAAAAGGATATTCCAGCCCCGTGGTCGTGGGCAACCGCCTCTACCTGACCGGTATGAACGAAGACGAAGACCGGGAAATCTTCTCGGCCTACACCCTGGAAGGCAAGAAAATATACGAAACCGTCTACGGCATACCCTGGAATCAAACCTACCCCGAAACCCGTACCACCCCGGCTATCGACCAGGAGCGAGCCTACGTAATCAGCGGTTCGGGCGAAATCGTCTGCATCCGTACCACCGACGGCGTCATCCTCTGGAAGGTGAACGGAGGCGAAACCTTTGAACGAAAAACCGGCAACTGGGGAACCTCGGAATGTCCGCTGGTGTTCGACAACAAAGTGATATACACCCCCTCGGGCAACCAAACCACCCTGGTGGCCCTCGACGCCGCAACCGGGGAAACGCTATGGAAAACCCCCGGACTGGGCGACGTCGGCGCCTACGTCTCGCCCCTTTTGATCACCTACCGGGGGAAAAGGCAGATCGTCGGCTCCACAAGCAAAAACCTGATAGGCGTAAACCCGGAAACCGGCGCCATAGAATGGACCTTCTCCGACTGGGGCCCCCCGCCGGACCCGGCACGCTCCGGACGCCCGTTCGACAACATCGCCCCCAATACCCCCCTCTACCACCAAGGGCGCATCTTCTTCTGCCACGGATACAACATCGGAGCCTATATGCTTCAACTCAACGACGACCTCAGGGGCGTCTCCCTCCTCTGGAAAAACAACGACCTGGATACCCATCACGGAGGTTATGTCCTGGTGGACGGCCTTATCTACGGCTCCAACTGGATCAACAACACGCAAGGCAACTGGATGGCCGTAGACTGGAACACGGGAGAAACCCGGTATGAAACAGACTGGGGAGGCGGACGAAGCAAAGGATCCATCGTGGCCGCCGACGGCAGGCTATACTGCTACGACGAACGCCGGGGAACCGTCGGATTGGTCCGCCCAAATGCCGAAAAATTCGACGTCGTGAGCCTGTTCCGCGTCACACGGGGCGAAGGGCCTTTCTGGGCGCATCCCGTCATTGCCGACGGCAGGCTATACCTCCGCCACGGACAGGCGCTGATGGCTTATAACCTGAAATGAAAGAAAATACAAAGACGATGATCCCCCTTCGGCACACATATACCTCCCGAGGTTTCATTGCGTTGATCAGCCTGTTCAGCGCCCTGTTCATCGTCTATCCCAACATCGCCTGCCTGGCTTTCGACCTGAGTTTCCTTGACGAAGCGGAACGGCAGGCTTACTTCTACTTTTTTGCGTTCCGCTACCTGTTCTTTTTCCTCCTCACCGGCCTGCTGCTCCACCGCAACGTGAAGCAAATGCGGGATTATCCCTTCAAAAAGCGCATCTCGCACTCCTTCCTCCTTACAGGAGTGGCCTACGCACTCTACGTGGCGCTCTCGCTGCTCTGTTACAGGAAGTCCGACTGCTTCGGCAGCATCCTGCTGTTCCAATTCCTCGTGCTCTGCGGGCTGTGCACGTCCGCAGGGCACGTCTTCTTCCTGTACGACATCCAACTGAAAAAGGAACAGGAAATCGAACAACTCAAAACGGAAAACCTCCAAAGCCGCTACGACGCGCTGGCCAACCAAATCAACCCCCATTTCTTCTTCAATTCCCTCAACGGCCTTACCGCCCTCATCCGGAAAAAGAACGACGAAAATACCTTGGCCTACGTAAATAAACTCTCCGACGTCTTCCGCTACATCCTCCAAAGCGACAAACGAGGCCTGGTAAGCCTGGAAGAAGAATTGGAGTTCGTCAACGCCTTTCGCTACATGATGGAAGTGCGCTTTGCCCATAAGCTGGTGTTCCGCATCGAAGTGGACGAAGCCCGGCGAGAAGTGAAACTCCCGGCCCTCTCGCTCCTTCCGATCATCGACAATGTGGTAGTACACAACACCATCGACCGCGATCATTTCATGCAAGTCGGCATCTATCTGAACGAAAAGACAGAGCTGGTGGTCTCCTGCCCCATCTACCCCAAGCAAGACCCCCCAACAACCAACGGTACAGGCCTCCGAAACCTGGAGAACCGCTTCCTGCTGCTGATGAACAAAAAAATCCGCGTAGAAGACAATGGAAAGATTTTCAGCGTATATTTACCCCTGAAGTAAGCAAAACAGATGAAAGTGCTCATAGTAGAAGACGAAACAGCCGCCTACGAAAACCTGGTGGCCATCCTTTCGGAAATAGACGCCTCCGTCGAGGTGATGGGGAATACGGAAAGTATCTCGCAAACGACCCATTGGCTACAAACGAATCCCTCGCCCGATTTGCTGCTGATGGACATTCACCTGTCCGACGGCTCGGCCTTTGCCGTCTTCAAACAAATGGAAGTGCAAACCCCCGTGATCTTCACCACCGCCTACGACGCCTATGCCCTGGAAGCCTTCCGGGTCAACAGCATCGACTACCTGCTCAAACCCGTCAAGACCGAAGAACTGAAACGCGCACTGACGAAATTCCGAAAATGGAACCGCAACGACCTCCTGCAATACATCGCCCAACTCTCCCGCCTCGCACCCCCTCAGCCCCGCTACAAAGACAAAGTGCTGGTATCGGTGCGAGACAAACTCCTGCCCGTCGACCTGAAGGAAGTAACCTGCTTCTATGCCACGGAACGGAATACCCGCATTTACCTCCGAAACGGGAATGTCTACCCCTATTCCAAATCCCTGGAACAAATCGCCGACTCGCTCAATCCCGCCGACTTTATCCGTGCCAACAAGCAGTTTATCATCTCACGCAACGGGGTGAAGCAGGTTACCGTGTGGTTCAACAGCCGCCTGCTGGTGTCGCTCCAGGTGGAAACCCCCGAACGGATATACATCAGCAAAAACAAAGCAGCCGGATTCAAGGCCTGGCTCGTAAACGATATTTAATCCCCCCCTCACGGTCTGCTCTCATGAACAAAAACATTACAATCTGCGTATGTACCTCCCGGTCGGTAATCCCCCGCGAAAGCGTGGTAGAGGTTTCCCGACAACTCACCAAAGCAGGATACACCCTGCACTATGAAGCCGACCTATGCGAAACGGCCATCTCCTCCCACCAAGCAATGCGGGAGATGGCGGCCTCGGTCGTAATCGCCTGTTACCCGCGGGCCGTGCTGGCCCTTTTCGACCGTTGGGCGCTCGCTCCCCAACAGGTGATAGACCTCCGCAACCACAACGGCGAAGAAGCGCTCCGGAATTTCTCCCTGACAACAGAACCCGTATCGCCCCAAGCATTCGACCCCAACCGCATCGACGCCCTGCCCGCCCATCCGGGACAAGACGCCTGGTATCCGGCCATCGACAAAAACCGTTGCTGCAACTGCGGCAAATGCCACGACTTCTGTCTCTTCGGCGTCTACGAAATGGAAGAGAAAACCGTGAAAGTGGGGCATCCCCGCAACTGCAAAATCAATTGCCCGGCCTGTGCCAGGACATGCCCGCAAAGAGCCATCATCTTCCCCAAATACCCCAAATCGCCCATCAACGGCGGACTGACCAACGAAGAAGCCATGGGCCTCGATGCGAAAACACTCTACAACGAAGCCCTGCGGCAAAGGCTTGCCCAACGACAAGCCGGCGTCTCGCTCCTAAGAAACAAACCCTCCGGCAAAAACCCCTCATGAAACCGAAAGCATACGCATTAACCCTCAAAGCCCTCCTGAGAATACCGCTCGAATGTTCCCCCCGCCTCGTGTGGAAGTTTGCCTGGAACTTCGGCCTGCGCAGCCTCCTGAACATTCGTCGCTTCGAGGAACGTCAGCGCAAAGGGAAACCCTTCTTCCCCGCTTTCGTGATGATTTCCATCACAGAGAACTGCAACCTGGCCTGTAGCGGTTGCTGGGTCTCGCACGGAGGGAAGAAACGGCTCTCCCCTCGGCAACTGGACGGGATCATTACCAGCTGCAAGAAACAAGGGTCCTACTTCTTCGGCATCCTGGGAGGCGAACCCCTGCTCTATCCCGAACTGATGGAAATCCTCGCCCGACACAAAGATTGCTACTTCCAACTTTATACCAACGCCACCCTGCTCACCCACGAAATAGCCGCCACGCTGAAACGCCTGGGCAACGTAACCCCCCTTATCAGCATCGAAGGATTGGAAAAGGAAAGCGACGCCCGACGCGGACAAAAAGAAGTGTTCCGCCGTACCCTGGAAGGCGTCCGGGCCTGCCGCAAAGCCAAACTGATCATCGGAGCGGCAGCCAGCATCGGCAAAAGCAATTTCAACGAACTTGTCAGCCCCCAATACCTCCACTTCCTGGCCGGAGAAGGCGTACACTACCTCTGGTACTATATCTACCGCCCAACAGGAGCCGAACCGAAAACGGAAAACGCGCTGGAAAAAGAACAAATCCTTCACCTGCGCCGGTTTATCGCCCAAGAACGCAATACGGCTCCCCTGCAACTGATCGACGCCTACTGGGACGATAAAGGAAACGCCCTCTGCCCCGGAGCCATGGGGATGAGTCACCACATCTCCCCGGCAGGCGCCCTGGAGTTTTGTCCGCCCCTGCAAATGGCCAAAGACTTTATCAACGAAGAAGGAACAAACGTGGCGGAACTCTTTCAGCAGTCCGATTTCCTGGCCGGATTGCGAAAGCTCGCCGCCTCCCATTCCCGCGGCTGCATCCTGCTGGAAAACCCCTCCCTCCTGCGCTCCTATCTGGAAAGCCGGCAAGCCAGCGATACCACCTCGCGGGGCACCGTATGGGAAGAAATAAAGCGGATGCCGGTCTTGGCAGGACACGATCTAAAAGGAGAAGAAATACCGGAAGAAAACATCCTCTACCGGTGGATGAAAAAACATTATTTCTTTGGTTTCGGAGCTTATGGATGAAATAACGGAAAAGAAAGCCATTCACGCAGTTCCTCCAACCCCCACAGAGAGGAAACGCCTGCGGGGTATCATTGCCGACAGGTTGGCCAATGCCTCCCTCACCCCTCCCCTGTCCATGGAGGAACTCTCGGATATGTCCCTCGGCCTTATCCTCTCCCACGGGCTGGACAAGACTCTAAGAGGCTGGCTGATGGTGGAAATCAACAACGGCCTGTGGAAAGAAACCGTGGCTTCTGTCCCCTACGACAAACGCATCTTACTGCTCCCCCAATGCCTGCGCAACTCCTCCCGCTGCCAGGCCGACGTCGACGAACTGGGGCTGCTCTGCCGACGATGCGGCAGTTGCCGGATTCCCACGCTGCAGGACAAAGCCGGAGAACTTGGAATCCTGACCCTGGTGGCCGAAGGCTTCACCCCCGTAATCGGACTGATGGAAAGCGGCGTGGTCGATACGGTGATTGGCGTAGGATGTTTGGATTCGCTCGAAAAAGCCTTCCCGTTGCTTGTCCGCCACGCCGTTCCCGGCATGGCCATCCCCCTGAACCGGGCAGGCTGTAAAGACACCGAAGTAGACCAGGCCTACGTAGAAAGTCTGATGAGCATGACTTCCGTTTCGCACTCCTTGCCCGCCCCGTCGCTTCACGAGGACGAGATCAAACGCATCCTGGAAGAATGGTTCCGGCCCGACAGCCTGCAGGAAATATTGGGCAAGGCTACCGATCCCGCCTCCGCCGTTGCACGGGAATGGCTGGCAGGCGACGGGAAACGGTGGAGGCCCTATCTCACCATAGGCATCTATCGGTCGCTGACCGGGCTGAAGGAAATCCCCGAAACCCTCCGCCGGGCGGCTATCGCCGTGGAATGTTTCCACAAAGCCTCCCTGGTACACGACGATATACAAGACAACGACCTCTTCCGCAACAACCGCCCCACGGTTCACTCCGCGCACGGCATCCCCACAGCCATCAACGTGGGCGACCTGCTACTGGGCGAAGGCTACCGTTTGCTCGCTTCATGCAACCAAATGGAACTGCTTCAGGTCGCCGCCGCCGCACATGTCGCCCTCTGCAAGGGGCAGGGAATGGAACTGCAATGGAGCCGTAAGCCCGAGACGTTAACGCTGGATTATGTCCTGGAAATCTTCTCCGGCAAAACGGTCCCCGCCTTCGAGGTCGCGTTGGATTTTGGCCTGATCTGCTCCGGCATAACGGATAAAGCAATGCAGGACACCCTCCATACGTATTCCCGGTCGCTGGGTATCGCCTATCAATTGCAGGACGATGCCGCCGACTTCGCCCACGATGCATCTCCAACCCTGAGACCTTCGGCAACACTCGCCGTTCTTTGCGAACAAAACCCAACAAACAGATACCTCCAAGGCATGTACGAAGCAGACCATCCGATAAAAGACTTTCTTGCCGATGCAGGGAATAAACCCTTGCTCCAAAAAGCAACCAAGCATGTAACCTCCCTGGCCGAGACCTACCGCCAACAGGCATTAGCCTCGCTGAATACCCTGCACAACACGGAAATGAAACGCCTGCTGTTTCGTCTGACCGAACGAATCCTGAAACAATAAGCCCGATCCAAACATAAATGAAACCAACCCATACCCTATCGACCCGAATGATGCAGACCCTGAATAAAGGCAAAAAGAAACTTAGCCCCCAAGCCCGGCAACAGATTCGCCAATACATCGAATCCCAACGTACGGACGCGCTTTTCTTCCGGAACAAAAGCCGGGAAGCAGATCTATACTATACCGTCTTCGGTCTGATGCTCTCCCATATCTTCCAAGTCCAAACAGACCGGAAAAAGGCCCGCCGGGAATTGGAGCACTGTAAGGTAAACACGCAGGATTTAGTATACTATGCCGCCTGTGTACGTTCTTCCTTGTTGCTGGATTCACCGGGCAAGAAACTGCGACGGCAGCTCTTCCCCGACAAAAACCCGCTACCGGTCTTCCAAACCTTCCCGCACAACGACAGCTATTCGCCCTACTCCCGGTTTATGTGGCTGTCGCTGATGGAAGACCTTCGCCAACCGATAGGCAACAAACAGGAAATCCTGGAATCCCTCAACGCCTACAAGATACCCGGCAGAGGTTATTCCAATCATCGTAGCGGATTATACGCATCCACCAATGCCACGGCCGCCGCCCTGTCCGTCAAAGGACAATTGGAGGGATACCCCAACAACCGGGACGAAGCCCTCGAAGGTCTCTACCTCCGCCAAGACAGCACGGGAGGCTTCTGCGCGAACGATCAAACACCCCTGCCCGATATGCTTTCCACGGCAACAGCCCTGTTCGTCCTCCAATGCTACGAGGTAAAGCCGCGTATAACGCCTGCTTCCTTTATCGAAGCGCACTGGTTGGAGTCGGGCGGGTTTTCCTCCACGCTGGTGGAAGGAAACAGCGACATTGAATATACGTTTTACGGATTATTGGCTTTAGGAACATGCTGAACCTTGATCACATAAAAGAAATGACCGAGGCGCTCGGCCAACAACTGAAAGCCGGACGCTCCCCCAAGGGAATCTGGCGGGGGAAACTTTCTTCCAGCGCCATCTCAACGGCCGTATCCATTTTTGCCCTCTACCAAACGGACCAGAAACGCCACAACGAACTCATCCACGCCGGCGCCCGGTGGCTTCGCTCCACCATGTGGCCCGATGGCTCATGGGGCGATACGCCGGAAAGCCGCTCCAACATGACGGCTACCTTATTATCCCACGCCGCCCTCTTTGCCTTGAACGAAGCCACGACAGAAACGCAAACCTTCCTTGCAGCCCGCTTCGGCGGAATAACAAACGAAAAAATCGTGCAAGGCGTACTAAGCTACTATGGCAAGGATCTTACCTTTTCGGTTCCGATATTGGTCATGTGCGCCTTGTCGGGCCTCATTACCGACTGGAGGCATATCCCCCGGTTGCCCTTTGAACTGGCTATCCTTCCCCAGCGGTTTTTCCGCTTCCTGCAGTTGCCGGTTGTCAGCTACGCCATACCGGCGCTGATTGCCGTGGGTATCCTCCGTCACCGAAAAGGAAAGAAAGGGATCGGCTTCACGATTCGCGAATCTTTTGTCACACCTTCTTTAAAGGTATTGGAAACGTTGCAGCCCTCCGGCGGCGGATTCCTGGAAGCAGCGCCCCTCACGGCATTTGTAACTATATGCATGAGCAGCGCCGGATACAACCAACACAGCGTTACCCAAAGAGCCATCGGATTCCTGACCGATAACGTAAGACCCAACGGCTCCTGGCCTATCGACACCGACCTGGCCTGCTGGGTGACGGCGCTCAGCATCAAAGCCCTCGGCGAAGACGTGCCGGACAGGGAGTTTTTGCTTCAAACCGTAAAGAATCAAGCCTTCCGCTACCGGCATCCCTTCACCGGAGCAAAAGAAGGAGGATGGGGATGGAGCGACTTACCCGGAGCCGTGCCCGATGCCGACGATACGGCCGGCAATCTGATAGCCCTCCATATCCTGCAACGGGGCGTTTATTGCCCGGAGGCAGAGAAAGGCGTACGGTGGTTGTTGGATTTGCAAAACAAAGACGGAGGGATCCCCACCTTCTGCAAAGGATGGGGACGCCTGCCCTTCGACAGCAGCAGCCCGGACTTGTCGGCGCACGCTTTAGCCGCGTTTGAACGCTGGTATGAGGTCCTGCCCGAACGCCTGCAACGAAAATGCCGGAAAAGTATCCGACGCATACTCCGGTGGATGCAAAAGACGCAGGCCAGCGACGGATCCTGGACGCCTTTGTGGTTTGGAGACCAGGACACGCCAAACGAACATGCCCCGGTCTACGGCACAGCCGTTGCCGTAGAATACCTCAACCTCTCGACACTTTCCCCGGCCCGGGAACTCGCAGCCAAAGGAGCCGCTTACCTGGTATCCGTGCAGAACGAAGACGGGGGATGGGGAGGCGCCAAAGGCTATCCCTCCAAGGTAACCCTCACGGCACGTGCGCTAAGCGCCTTGGCGCATAGCCCGGATAAAGACAGAGAAACACTCGCCCGAGGCGTAGACTACCTCTACCGGCGATTCAAGGAAGGAACGCTTGGAGCGCCCGAACCGATCGGCCTGTATTTCGCCCGCCTGTGGTATTCGGAAGAACTGTACAACCCGGCGTTTGCGCTTCATGCCCTGAAAAATCTGCTTATGTAATCAAATTCAGACAAATTAATATCATCAAATCATCATGAAAAGAATTGTTTTCGCATGTACACTCTGGATAACCGCAGCCTCCCTGCTGACAGCGCAGGACGTTATCCAATGGAGAGGGAACCGTACCGGGATTTATCCGGAAACCGGGCTGTTGAAATCCTGGCCGACAGACGGGCCGCAAATGCTTTGGCATTACGACGGATTGGGCGAAGGACATTCCTCGGTAGCCGTCTCCTCCGGAAAACTCTACCTGACCGGCATGACCGGAGGGAAAGGATACATCTACGCCCTGGATACAAACGG
Source organism: Tannerellaceae bacterium (assembly GCA_031278605.1). Lineage (GTDB taxonomy): Bacteria > Bacteroidota > Bacteroidia > Bacteroidales > Tannerellaceae > DFXE01. Next base: position 3,418 of record JAITKB010000112.1, on the reverse strand, counting down.
CAAGCTGCTCAACAAAAAGGAATACGGCAACGAATGGGACGAAAGCTACAACGGTACGCGAGGCACCATTACGGCCAACGACGGGAAATTGTACCTGATTTCGGGAAGGGGAGACATCGTTTGCCTCAACGAAGCCGACTTGAATATTCTATGGAAAAAGAACATCCTGAGCGATTTCGACTCCAAAAACATCCAATGGGGTATCTGTGAATCGCCCCTTATTGTAGACGAGAAACTGATCGTTTCCCCCGGCGGAGAAACGCACAACATCATCGCCCTGAACAAGCTTACGGGAGAACTTCTCTGGAGCTGTCCGGGCGAAGGAGACCTTTCGGCCTATTGCTCCCCCCTGTACGTGGGAGATCAGGGGGTGCCACAGGTGGTAACCATGATGGCCAAACATATCGTGGGAGTAGACGTGAAAACGGGAAAAAAACTCTGGTCCTACGAGCAGGTAAACCGCACGAATGTTCATCCGAACATTCCCGTATACGGCGATAATATGCTTCTATGCACCAGCGGATACGGCAAAGGCTCGGTCATGCTTCGTTTCACGGACGGAGGACGTAGCGTGCAAAAAGTATGGGATTCGCCCCAACTCGATTCACGTATCGGGGCAATGGTAAAAGTGGGCGATTATGCCTACGGTTCGGGCGATATGAATCGCTTCTGGTTTTGCGTGGAATGGAAGACAGGCGAACAGAAGTATAAGGAAAACAAACTCCCCATCGGCAATGTGATTGCCGCCGACGGGATGCTCTACTGTTACAGCGACCGCGGCGACATGGCGCTGGTCCGTATTACGCCCTCAGGCTTCGACCTGGTAAGCCGTTTCCCCATCACCTTGGGAACCGACCAGCATTGGGCACATCCGGTCATTTACAAAGGGGTTTTGTACGTTCGGCACGGAAATACATTAATGGCTTATAAAATCAGTTGACATCTATCATGAAAAAAAGTTTTGTCCTCTTTTTGTTCTCCATATCGGCTCTGATAACAGTCGCGCAAGAAAATTCCCAATGGAGGGGAAATGCGCGTAACGGCGTTTATGAAGAAACCGGACTGCTCAAATCCTGGCCGCCGGAAGGGCCCCAGCTTTTGTGGAACTACGACGGACTGGGAGAAGGCCACACATCGGTGGCCATAGCAAACGACAAGATTTACGTCACCGGGATGACCGACAGTACAGGCTACTTATATATTTTCGATTTACAAGGCAAACTCCTGCACAAAAAACCCTACGGACCGGAATGGAATACGAACTATAACGGTTCGCGCTCTACCGTTCATGTAAACGACGGCAGGCTGTATCTCTTTTCCGCACGAGGCGTCTTATCGTGCTTAGACGAAAATACACTGAATGCGGTATGGTCGAAGAATGTACTGACGGACTTCGACGGGAATAACCTCAAGTTCGGCATGACGGAATCTCCCTTGATTGTCGAGGATATCATCTACGCTACGCCGGGAGGGGAAAAGAATAATGTAGTAGCATTGAATAAAAAAACCGGCGACCTGATCTGGTCGTCGCCGGGTACCGGCAAGCCGTCCACGTACTGCTCCCCGCAGTACATCGGCAACCTCGAAATCCCTCTTGTCGTAAATGCAATTGACAGTTCTCTGGTCGCTTTTCATGCCCAAACGGGAGAATGTCTCTGGGTGGTGGATCAGAAAAACCCATACGGCATGAGTCCGAATACGCCGCTGGCTGACGGCGACAAATTATTCACCACCACCGGCGGCGGTATAGGCTCCGTGTTGCTTCGCCTCACGAACGGCGGAAGAAGCGTAGAAAAAGTCTGGACGCACGAAATGGACAGCAAGATGGGAGGCATTGTAAAGATTGGCGATTATGTATATGGATCGGGAGAGAAAAACCGCTATTGGTATTGCGTGGACTGGAATACCGGCGAGACCAAATACAAAAGTAATAAGGTGGGAATCGGCAATGTGATTGCCGCCGACGGGATGCTCTACTGTTACAGCGACCGCGGCGAAATGGCGTTGGTGAAAGCAACCCCTGCCGGCTTTGATCTGGTGAGCAAATTCTCTATCACAATGGGAACGGAACAACACTGGGCGCATCCGGTCATTCACAAAGGGGTTTTGTACGTCCGCCACGGAAATACCTTAATGGCTTATAAAATCCGTTGATCTGTTGGATACGAAAAAGACCATAAGACTTACTACGGTAGCCGTGACGCTTGCCTATCTGGGCGTCATCATCGGGTGGCATGTCTATTCGCCACCGCGTGAGTTCGTCCTTCAGGCTCCGGGAGGCGACAACCGGCCTCCGGAAACCGCTCGCAGGGCAGACGATGTACGTATCGGCGAGTTCTTTATGCGCTACGACCAAGTGGCTTCTACCCTTACAGGCAAGTGGATTTGCTTCCGGGGAGAATCTTTCACCAATATCGTTCGCGCCCCCGAAGACATCACGCCCCGCAAGGAGGAGGAATACCCCGTTTTATGGTCGGTAAACACCGGCGAAGGACATGCCGCTCCTGTTATATACAACGGAATGGTCTATTTTCTGGACTACGACGAAGGACTAAGTTCCGATATGCTGCGTTGCTTCTCACTCGAAAGCGGACAGGAGCTGTGGCGCCGCTGGTATCGTGTGCCTATCAAACGCAATCATGGGTTTTCGCGTACGGCGCCGGTTGTTTCAAACGAATATATCATCACCCTGGGGCCTCAGGGACATCTTATGTGTTGCGACCCCGTATCGGGCGATATGAAATGGTCGCTCGACATGCAAAAAGAGTTCAAAACCGAAGTCCCCTTCTGGTACACCGGCCAATGCCCGCGCACCGACAACGGAACGTTGATTATAGCGCCCGCCGGTGAAGAAGTGCTGTTGGCCGGTCTGAACTGCAACACCGGAGAAATCCTCTGGCAAACACCCAACAGCCTGGGGTATAAAATGTCTCATTCGTCCGTCATGCCGATGACCTTGAGCGGAAAAAAGACCTACGTCTACGTAGGCGTAGGAGGCGTATGCGGCATATCGGCCGAGGAAGCCGACAGGGGCGCCCTGTTATGGAGCGCCACGAAATGGCAACCTTCCGTTGTAGCCCCTTCACCCCTGCAGTTGTCTCCCAATGCGATATTCTTAGTGGCCGGATACGGTACGGGGGGCGCGCTGTTGCGTGTCGATAAAACCGGGAACACCTGGAATGCCTCCATTACGGAGCAGTATAAACCCAACGAAGGGTTGTCGAGCGAACAACAAACTCCCATCCTATACAAAGACGTAATTATAAGTGTCATGCCGAAGGATGGAGGAAGTCTGCGGGGGAAATTGGTGGTCTATTCGCCTTCCGATCTACATACGCCCGTGTGGACATCGGGGGCCGACGAACGTTTCGGGCTGGGGCCTTACATCGTGATAAACGACCATTTATTTGCCTTCAAG
>JAITKB010000004.1 GCA_031278605.1 Tannerellaceae bacterium | reverse complement strand
TTTGTTATTCTCAAAAACATGACGTACATTTGCACGCTTTCGGGAACTGTTAGCTCAGTTGGTTCAGAGCGCTGCCTTGACAGGGCAGAGGTCGCCGGTTCGAGCCCGGCACAGTTCACTTCCCCTTCGCATCCTTGGCGCCGGCGCCTCTCACCCTCCCACAACCGCTTCCACTCCATAACGCCTGAAAATGCAACGACAACGCTCCAGCACATCTTCCGAAGGAGAAGACAAGGGAATCCCCTCGGGATTGTACCTGCTTCCGAGTTTGGCGTGTTTCCCCCAGGCTATATCGTGGTAGGGGAGAAGATGCACCACACGAGGATCCCAGGCAAGCGAAGCAAGATATGCAGCCGAACGGGTGATGTTTTCCTCGTCGGCGTTAACGCCTTCAATCAGCGGGATACGAATGATCAGTGATTTGCCCGAATCGGCCACCATCTGCAGATTGGCGAGAATCCGATCGTTCGGAACACCGCAATAATACCGATGCTTGCCGGAATCCATCACCTTGAGATCGACCAGAAACAGATCCGTTTCCTTCATCACCTCATGCACCACTTCCGCCCGCGCATAGAGGGTGGTGTCCAACGCCCGATGGATCCCCTTCTCCCCGCAACGACGCAGCAGCTCGAGCAGGATGCCGGGATGCATCAGCGGCTCGCCGCCGCAAAAAGTAACGCCACCCCCGGAACGATCTATAAAAAGGATCTCCTTTTCGATCTCCCCCATCAAGTAATCCGCCGTGTAGGCCGCGCCCGATATTTCCATCGCCCGGGTAGGGCATACTTCGGCGCACCGGCCGCATAAGCGACAGGTGCGCCGGTTGGTTTGCATCCCCTCCGGCGTGGGATACACCGCCTCAACGGGGCAATGCTTCACGCAGTTCAGGCAACCGATGCATTTCTTTCGTGTGTACATCTTCTCCTTCCCCGCAAAAATGCCTTCCGGATTATGACACCATACGCACGAAAGCGGACAGCCTTTCAGGAAAAGCGTAATCCGTATCCCCGGCCCGTCGTGGATGGCGTATCGCTTGACGTCGAAAAATAAGGTTGTCATGCTTTGCCTTCCTCAAAAACCATCCTGCTCGGTGCGGGCGATGACGTCGGCCTGCAAATCGACATTCATGTCGTTGAAGTAATCGCTGTATCCGGCCATGCGCACCAGCAGATCCCGGTAATTCTCGGGCGATTGCTGCGCGGCATACAAAGTGGCCGTATCGACGATGTTGAACTGCAGGTGATGTCCCCCAAGGGCAAAGTAACTGCGGATGAGGGAAGCAAGTTTCGATATTTCTTCCTCCCGTTTGAGCAGGCTGGGGAGAAAACGCAGGTTGAGCAAGGTCCCACCGCTCTTTATCTGGTCTAATTTGCCAAGCGATTGGATGGCGGCGGAAGGACCATGGGTGTCCGCGCCGTGCGAAGGCGAAGTGCCGTCGGAAATGCTGAAACCCGCCAGGCGTCCGTTGGGCGTTGCCCCGGTTACTTTGCCGAAGTATACGTGGCAGGTGGTGGAAAGCATGTTGAGATGAAAACATTCGCCTTTCGTATTGGGCTTGCCTTCTATCGCATCGTACAAGTCATTGTATACCCGAAGGGCGATGGCGTCGGCCTCTTCGTTGTTGTTGCCGAAGAAAGGCGTCCGGTTCAGGATGTGCTGCCGCATGGGTTCGTTCCCTTCAAAATTGTCGGTCAGGGCTTGCAGCATCTCCTCCATCGAATAGGTTTTGTCCTCGAATACGTGTTTTTTCAGCGAAGAAAGGCTATCGGTTACGGTAGCCAGACCGGTGCATTGTATGTAGGTTGTATTGTAACGCGGACCTGCGTTGTAATAATCTTTCCCCTTGGCAATGCAATCGTCTATAAAGAGCGAGAGAAATGTTGCCGGAGCATACTTGGCAAACATCCGGTCGATGTAGTTGCTCACACGCACCTTCTGATCCACCGCATAATGCAGTTGTTGCAGAAAAGCCTCATACAGCGCCGGGAAAGAATCGAAGTCACGGGCCTTGCCTGTGGTGATCCCCACCTGTTTCCCGCCTATCGGATCGTAGCCGTTGTGCAATGTCAGCTCCAGGATCTTAGGCACATTCAAATACCCTGTGAGCAGATAGGCCTCCTTGCCGAAAGCCCCTGTCTCGATGCAGCCGCTGCATCCTCCTTCGCGTGCGTCCTGCAGTGTTTTCCCCTGCCGCAGCAGTTGCTGGACGTATACGTCGGGATTGAATACGGAGGGGAAACCGTGTCCCTGACGAATCACCCTGCATCCCGCACGCAGAAACCGCTCCGGCGTACAGGCGCCGATATGGATGGAACAGCCGGGCTGAAGGATGTGCAATTCCTCGGCCACCTCCAGCATGAGGTACGACACCTCGTTTACGGCATCGCTTCCGTCGGGCTTCACCCCGCCGATATTCAGGTTGGTGAAATCGTTGTAGGTTCCGCTCTCCTTCGCCGTTATGCCTACCTTGGGGGGGGCGGGATGGTTGTTCACCTTGATCCAAAAGCAGGACAACAGTTCCTTGGCCTCCTCGCGGGAGAGCGTTCCCTCGGCTCGTTCCTTTTCATAGAAGGGCGACAGGTGTTGGTCGAAATGCCCCGGATTCATGGCGTCCCATCCGTTCAGTTCCGTAATGGTCCCCAGGTGAATGAACCAGTACATCTGGATAGCCTCCCGAAACGTACGCGGAGCATGAGCCGGCACACGCCGGCATACGCGGGCAATCGCTCGAAGCTCCTTCGCCCTTTGTGCATCTTCTTCCGCCTCGGCCATCTCCTCGGCCAGGGCGGCATGGCGTTCGGCCAGCAGGATAGCCGCATCGCAGGAGATAGACATGGCGGTTAGTTCTTCCTGTTTATCCGTAGCCTCCGCATCGTTCAGGAAATCCAGCCGGGTCATCTCCCCTGCGATACGCTCCTTCAGCTCCAGCAATCCGTGGCGATAGATCTTGCCGTCGAGTGCGGTGTGTCCCGGCGCCCGCTGTTCCATGAATTCGGTAAATACGCCGGCTTCATACAGTCGTTTCCAGGCGTCGGGCACATGCTCGAAGATGCGTTCGCGCTGTGTACGTCCCCTCCAGAAGGGGATGATCTCCCGTTCATACGTCTGCATGTCCTCCCGGCTAACCGCATAGCGTTGCAACTCCCGTGCATTGAGCACCTGTAAATCCTCCACGCTGTGACAGGTCAGTTCCGGGAAGGTCGGCACGGCTTTGGGTTTGGGTCCCCTTTCTCCCACGATCAATTCATCCGGTCCGATATAAATTGTTTTGCGTTTGCAGATCTCCAGGAAATTCAGCGCCCTTAGAACGGGCACGGGATATTTCCCTTCATTTTCCTTGTAGAACTGCGTTTCTATCTGCGCCCGTTCGATTGACAGCGAGGGCGGCGTTTCGACCGAGGCTTTTCTCAGACGCCGGATCCGTTCATTCATTCCGTATTCGTTTCCGGCGATGGACGGTGCAAAGTTTGAAGCGCTGCCGGGTGCGCGTTGAGCCAATGTGTTCATATATTATATAAGGAATAAGTAAGGCGCCAAATATACGTATTTTTCCACAGCACCGGGGGGGGATTCCGAAGGGGGAAAAGCGCACCCACCGCCCCCGGCGGCGTCGGGGGGGGAGGGGGTGTGGGCGGATTTTTATCCCTTGGGCATACGAGGCGAGAAAATTACCGTATTTTTGCCTCACAATGATATATCGAACCCAATGAAGAAGGTAATACTCTTGCTCCTCTCACCACTCTGCTCCTGCTTTCTCCTTGCGCAGATCAACACCGACAGGGTGTCGGCCATCGGGCGGAATGCCCTGTATTTTGAAGATTACGTCTTGGCCATACAGTATTTTAACCAGGTGATCAAGGCGAAACCCTGGCTGGCCGAACCTTATTTCTACCGTGCGGTAGCGAAAATCAACCTCGACGATTACAAGGGGGCCGAAGAGGATTGTTCCCTTTGCCTGGAGCGAAATCCGTTCCTGGTCCAGGCTTATTTCGCCAGGGGGATTGCGCGTCAGAGCCTGGAGAATTTTGATGCGGCGATAGCGGATTACGACAAGGGTCTGGAATTTAAGGCGGAGGACCGCCAGATGCTCATCAACAAGGCGGTTGCCTGTATACAGAAGAAAGATTACGGCGAGGCCGAGAAGGTGTTTGAGGAGCTTGTGGTCAACCATTCCCGCTATGCCATGACGTATATGATGCGCGGGGCCATGTATTTTGAGACGGGCGATACGCTGGGAGCGCTGGACAACTATAACCGTTCGGTGGAGTTGGACCCGTATTATCCGCCGGCCTACGGAAACCGGGCGATTGTGTATTACCGGATGAACCGCCTGCGGGAAGCCCTGGCCGACTTGAACGAGGCGATACGGCTGAACACGCGGGAAAGCGGCTATTATATCAACCGGGGACTTGTGCGCTATCAAATGAACGACCTCCGGGGAGCGATGGCCGACTATGACCAGGTGATTGGGACCGACAGCCGGAATTTGATTGCACGTTTCAACCGCGGGCTGCTGCGTGCCCAGGTGGGGGACAGGAACCGGGCCATAGAGGATTTCGACGTCGTGATAGCCGAGGAGCCGGACAACCACATGGCTTATTATAACCGGGCCATTCTCCGCGGCGAGACGGGCGACTATGCCGGGGCCGTCTCGGATTTTTCCGTCGTGCTTGACCGCTATCCCGATTTTCTTCCGGGTTATTACAGCCGGGCTGAGGCGCGGCGGAAGATGCGGGATCATGCCGGGGCCGATAAGGACGAGTGGATGGCTTTCCGCCTCGAGGAGGAGCAACGCAAGGCGCGGGCTGCCGGAAAAGCACCGGCAACGGACCGGGCGGCCGAGGACGACAAGGATAGCGAGGAGGACAACACACGCGAGCAGTCCGACCGGAACATGAACAAGTTCAACCGCCTGGTGGTGTATGATCGGGAGGAGGAGCGAAAGAGTAAGTACCAGAGCGACGTTCGGGGGAGGGTGCAGGATCGGAACGTGAAGGTCGACCTGGAACCGCAGTTTGTCCTGACCTATTACGAGAAGCCGGATGCGGTGAAGAAGTCGGTCTATTACGACAAGGTGTTGGAGGAATACAACGAGCGTCGGTTGCTTTCCCGCCAACTGCGGCTTACCAACGAAGAGGCGGCGCTTACGGAATCCCAGGTGGCGGTTCATTTCGGCTCCATTGACGCGTATTCCGCCCGGGTGGAAACGCATCCGGGGGACGCCCATGCTTATTTTGCGCGGGGGATCGACTATATGCTGGTACAGGATTTTGCCGAGGCGATCCGGGATTATACCTTGGCCACGGAGAAGGATCCGGACTTTGCCCTGGCTTATTTCAACCGGGCCGTGGTGCGTTATAAACAGCTGGAGTACGACCTTTCCCGGCAGCAGACGTCCGGCGAACCCTTGGAGGTGCGGGCCCTGAGTCTGAACCTGCCCACGCAAGGGGCGAATCTTCCCGCTACCGCTCAGCCCGTTCCCCGGGACGCCGAGCGGATGTATGCCTACGAACTCATCCAGCGCGATTACGACCGGGTGATTCAACTTAATCCGGGGTTTCTCTTCGCGTATTTCAACCGCGGGAACCTCTTCTGCGCCCAGCGGGATTTCCGCACGGCGATTTTGGACTACAACGAAGCCATCCTGCGCGACCCCGATTTTGCCGAGGCCTATTTCAACCGGGGGTTGGCGCGTCTTTCCCTGGGCGACGCCAACAGAGGAATCGCCGACCTGAGTAAGGCCGGCGAGCTGGGCATCGTCAATGCATACGGTATTATTAAGCGAATGACGGGGAATTAGCGGAAAGCCGCTATTCTTCGGTCACGGTGAAGCCCGTGCGCGCAACGCTCAGGGAGGTGAAGACCCCCATGGCGTTTTCCACAAAACTAACCGGGTTAGCCAGGTCTGTTGAGCTGATCCGCTCGTAGAGTTCGGCGTAATCTTTGTTTACACGGTAGAGATAAATAGTGTAGTAGCCCGCGGCGGGGAAATCCATGGGACGCAACACCTGGCGGTTTCCGCGAAAGGGTTGCATCATGCGGCGTCCCGGCACGGGGCCGGAGGAGGTGTTGACCGTGGAGGAGCCGGGGCTAACGATATAAAGCTGGTAGAAATCCCCCCCGGGATCTTCCCAGGACAGAACAATTTCCGTGGTATCCTCGGCCGAGGCTCCGAAGTAAGCCCCCCAGGCGGAGAAGACGATGGTGGAGGGTTCAATCTTCAACCCCGTCGGGGGGGAAGGCGCTACGGTGACGGCGCTCACCTGCCTGCCTTCATAGGAGAAACCGAGACGAAACTCCTGTCCCCCGCGGATGGTGTCCTCCCCCAGGTCCAGGGCGTAGGAGCCGGGGGAGGTTTCCTCCAGGGTCCGGTCGTTCACACGGGGCTGCAGGCCCGCAACGGGTTTGGAGAGGACGAAGTCTTCGCCTATGTATTCCTCCAGGGTATAGACCTTGAGGCGGATGAGGTTCTTGCCCTCTTCCAGGTAACATTCCACGACCGGGTCCGGGACGCCGGCCTCGGGTTGCATCAGCGCCTGGCCGCAGGAGGCGACCGTGAGAAGGGCCGGGGTGGCGGCCGCAAGGAAAATACAAGCCTTGTTCATGTCCTGTTCTTTTTCTTTTTATTTAAGTTGAATACTTAGCGTGAGGTTGGGGGTAAACCCCAGGAGGTTGACGTTGGTTTCCGTCACCCCGAGGGAAGTATCGTAGGCGTATTCCCTGTACCAGACGTTGGCGCGGTCGTAGAGGTTGAAGAACGAGAGGCTGAGACTGGATTTCACCGCTTTGATGAACGATAAATCATACTTTCCAAGCAGATCGGCGCGGTGGTAGGCGGGGTATCGGGCGTTGTGCTTTTCCCCCACAACGATGAAGTTGAGGTTTCCCTCGTTGGGCGTGGTAAGGGTATAGGCCCCGACGGGTTCGGTAAAGGGTTTGCCCGTGGCGTATATCCACGTGAGCGAGAGGGTGAAGTGGCGGACGGGTTTGTAGGTGATCACGGTTTTGAACTCATGGGTCACGTCCTGCGGGGCCGCGAAATACCCCGGGCCGTAGACCGGGAATTGATAGCGGGTTTCGGCCAGGGTGTAGCCGATCCAGCCGGTGAGTTTGCCGTATTTTTTCTGGATAAGAAAATCCACTCCGCGCGAATAGCCCTGTCCGGTATAGAAGAATTCTTCATAGCCGGCCTCCCCGGTGAGCGAGGGCGCAAAGCGGAGCGTATATTCGCTCAGGTCGCGGAGCTTTTTGTAGTAGGCTTCCACGTCAAAGAGAAAATCCTTGGTTTCATAACTGCCGCCGGCCACGAAGTGGAGGGAGCGGCTCACGGGAATCCCCTCGCGGTCGGACAGCAACCAGAGGTCGCGACTTCCGGCCGAGATGTCCTCGCGCACAATGCGGTTGACGAACTGCCGGTAAATCCCGGCCGAGGCCTTGAGCGTAAAGCCGTCGACCGGGGGTTTGTAAAAGGCCTGAAGGCGCGGCTCGGCGTAGAGGCGCGAGGTCACGCTGTAATGCGAGAGGCGGAGGCCCGCCTGAAAGGTCCCCCTCGCGGTCGGCTGCCAGCGGTCCTGGACCCAGGTTGAGAGGAGGGCGCCGCGGGAGTTCATATGGAGCAGATCAAGCGTATCGCCCGTGGCATAGCGGTAGGCAATGCGGTAGAGGGAAAGCCCGGAGCCGAACTCCATGCGGTGGCTTGTGCCCAGGCGTAATTCGTTGTCGACTTGGAGGGAGTAATCCCATAGGGTGTTGTCCTCCCGGGTATTTTGGTCGAAGAGCAGGCCGGCGCCGTCGCCGCGGGCCGTGGTGGTGGTTTCGTTTTGCCGGTCGCGGTAGCTGTAGTAGTTGGAGAAGGAAGCCGAAAGCTGGGTATGGAAGCGCTTGTGGCGGTTCGCGGACCATTTGAGGCCGGCGCCGAGGTTCCCCCATTGGGTTTGGTCGGTGATGCTGCCCGAGGTGAAGGAGCTGCCGAAGCTGCTGCGCGAATTGTCCAGGTCGTCTTCGCCGTTGAAGAAGCTCAGGGAGAGGATGTCTTCGGAGGTGGGGTTCCAGGTGAGTTTGGCATTGAGGTCATAGAAATAGGAGGCGGGTTTTTGCTGGTTTCGCATGGCAAAGCGTCCGCCTCCCCCGCCTCCCCGGGGACCTCCCGTTGCGCCGTTTTCGGAGTACACGCTTGTGAACTTATCGTACATAAAACTTTGGAAGGAGCGCCTGCCGGCAAGGAAGAAGGAACCTTTTTCGTGAAACGGCACTTCCACAAAGGCGTTGAAGCCCAGGAAACCGATGTCGCCACCGAGGTTCAGTTCCTTATCGTTGCCTGTCTTTCCCACAATTTCCATCACACTGGACAGGCGCCCTCCATATTTTGCGTCGAATCCTCCTTTATGCAGCTGGACGTCCTTCACGGCATTCGTGTTGAAGGCGCTGAAGACGCCCAGGAGGTGTTCCTGGTGGTAGATGGTGAAGCCGTCGTAGAGTACCAGGTTCTGGTCCGGCGTCCCTCCCCGGACGTACATGCCGGCGGAGGATTCGTTGCTGCCCGATATGCCGGGCATGAGCTGGAAGGTACGAAAGAGGTCTTTCTCTCCCAGGGCCGGAAGGTCGGCGATCTTGGCCGTCGTGGTCTGTATCACGCCGATGGAGAATTCCGGGATCTTGAGCACGTCCTCCCGCTCGCCAAGGACAATCACCTCGTCCAGCAGGTCGACCGCGGGCAATAATTCCACCAGGAGGTTCTCCAGGTCCAGTTCGGGCGAGAGGTAGAAGCGTTGGGTTTCGTACCCCAGGTATTTGAACATCAGGGCCACCGTATCCGAGGGGACGCCGTCCAGGGTGAAATACCCGTCCGTATTGGTGCCGGTCCCCAGGGTGGTCCCCTCTACCCAGACCGAGGCGAAGGGCAGGGCCTCGCCGTTGGTCTGGTCCTTGATGCGTCCCGAGACGGTGATATTCCGTCGGCGGGCCTGCCGCGTATAGCGTCGGTTTTCCATCTGCGTCCGGTTCCTGGGGAGGTTTCGGGTGAGGACGATGCGGTAGACGCCCGCGGCATCCCGGAAATACGAAAGCTCCGGATGATCCCGGAAGACGATCTCAAAGGCCGTCTCCAGGGGCGTATCCGTAAACAGGTAGTCGAACTTGTAACCGGCCACCTGGGCCGAATCATACTGGAGTTTCATCCCGTACTTCGTTTCAAAATCCCTCAGCACCTTCCCCAGCGAGGCGCCAAAATAATTCTCCCGCACCGTCACTCCCCGGTCCTCTTGCCCCGCCGCACTCCAGCCAAGGAGGAGCAGAAGCCCTGCTATCCAGCATCTGTTCATCATATTCGGATTATTTCTTGGGAGCAAAAATGCAACGGGCGTCCCGTTCGCCGAAAAGAAATCAACCAACCCCCCGATTCCCTCGACCAACCCCCGATTCCTGCCCTCCGGCCCCGCAGGGGGCGGGGATTCGGACCGGGAATTGCCCCTTTGCCCAAAAAAGGCAAGGCCCCCGGCGTTTTTCCAGCCTCCTGCCACTCCGGGGGCAAGCCCCCCGGCATTTTCCGGCGACCTTGCCCAGTGGGGGGAAAGCCTCGCGGCGTTTTCCGGGGAGTTTGCCCAAAAAAGGCAAGGCCCCCGGCGTTTTCCGGCGACCTTGCCCAGTGGAGGGAAAGCCCCCCGGCGTTTTCCGGAGGGTTTGCCCAAAAAAGGCAAGGCCCCCGGCGTTTTCCGGCGACCTTGCCCAGTGGGGGGAAAGAGGCTGGAAAAACGCCGGGGGGCTTGCCCCCACTGGGCAAAGGGGTTCGACAAAGGGCGGGGGGCGCTCCCCTTTCGGGGTTGGAAGCCCTTAGTTCCCGGAGGGTCTTTTCCGGGTAAGGGAATAGGCCCGGCGCGGAAAGAGGAAAGTCGGCAGGGTCGCGCCCAGGGACAGCAAAAACACCACGCTTACCGTAACCGTAGCGTTCATCAGCATACGCTCCAGGTACTGAGCGGCCAATACCGGGTCGTTGAACTGCTGCATCAGCATAACCAAAGCAAAAATACTGCGGTAGGCATACATCCCCGGAATCATGGGTAAGAGGGCGGGGATGTAAAGAACGGTCATCGGGCAGTGGATTTTCCCCCCAAAAACCAAACTCCCCAGGCCAATAAACAGGGCGGCAAAAAAAGAAGCCGTAGCCAGGTCTACGCCCAGGAGGGTCATCAGGCAAAAACGCAAGGCATGACCCACGCCCGACAACAAAGCAATAAAAGGAAAAGCACGCCGGGGAGGACGCGATACGGCGCCAAAGCCCGTCCCGGCAACCGCCGCCAAAAACGCGTCGGACAAAATATCGGCAACCATCACAGCAAACTGTTTTTAACCAGTAAAAGCGAACACGAGAGGCCGCAGGCAATGCAAATCACCAGCAAAACCGCCTGAATCAGGCGGGAAAATCCCGTCAGCGTATGCCCCTCCACAATATCAATCACCCCATTCACCAGGGGTACGCCCGGAATCAGGTACAGCACGCTGGTGGCAAGGGCGATCTCCGGCGTATGCCCAAGCCAAAGGCAGAGCGAAGCGCAAAGCGAAGACACAAAAGCCGACAGGGTAAACGTAATGAAATGGTTGATGTGCCGACGCTGCATCTCCAGGCGAATAAAAAAACCGATCGCCGTAGCCAAACCAACCACGCCCGCAGCCACCCAGTCGCCGGCAAACAACTTACAGAAAGCGGCATTGGCCAGACTCACCATCCCCAAAACCACCCACGGGGAAAGCAAGCCGCGGGAAAGAATCTGCCCGTAACGAAAACGGATCGTCTCCAGGGGCAAACGCCCGTCAAAAGCCTCCCAGCTGAGCGAACTCAACGAGGCATTGAAGTCGAAATTCACCCCGAAGGCCGGAATGTCGACAACCCGGGTGAAACTATGCCCGTTCGTTTCCTCGGAAACCGTCAAGACAAAGGTCTTGTGAAGGGTCGTCATACGAATCTCCACCCCCAGGGACTCCCCGATCCGCCCGGAATTGCGAATCACCCGCGAAGTATGTACCCCCGACCCCAAAAGACAGGCGGCATACTCGGCAATGAAGGCGGCAATCTCCTTTACTTCCTCGCTCTTCATGGCGCAGGTTCCTTCAATAGAAAGCCGTTGATTTGCTCCTCAATCTCCCGGAACGAAAGCGCACCCCCGGCCATCCGGGGTTCCCCTTCCACCGGGACGAATAAAAGCGAGGGGATGCTCCGGATACCGAAAACAGACGCCAGTTCCGTCTCCGCATCCACATCCACCTTATAGACGAGGAGGTCGTCCCTGTAACGCAAGGCCAACTCCCCCAGAATGGGAGACACCTTCCGGCAGGGAGCGCACCAGTCGGCATAGAAATCAATGATACAGGGTTTGTCCCCCGCATAGCGCCAGGCCTCGGGGTGTTGCTCGTAGTTGAAAACCTTGACCAGGAAGTCCGCCTTGCTGAGGGACAGGACCTCCCCCGAGGCCGGCTTTGCGGAAGCTTCGCCCCCCCCGCGCGGCGCGAAAGAACAGGCTGCAAGGGATAGTGAAACCGAAAGAATCCAAAGGGTGTTCGAATAATTTTTCATATAAACGGATTTTTTATTGCAGATTATCATTTTCGGCAAAGATAGGAATTAAAGCCGCTTTACGCGGTGATTTATCCTATCTTTGCGCCACTGCAGTCTGCCGGTCTGCCGCTCAATGCCTGCATTGGGAGGAAAGTCCGGGCAACACAGGGCACCATACTTCCTAACGGGAAGCTACCGGAAGGTAGAGTAACGTAACAGAAAATAACCGTTCCGCCCCCCCCGGCGGAATAAGGGTGAAAAGGCGAGGTAAAAGCTCACCGGGTGTTATAGCGATATAATATGCCGTACGTCTTATGGGTTGTAAGGTCATGTATACCGGCGCATGTAGGGCGGCTCGTCCGATGCCGGGGGGTAGACCGCTAAAGCCTGCCGGCAACGACAGGACAAGATAAATGGCAGACACGCATGGTCATTCATGCGTACAGAACCCGGCTTACAGGCAGACTGCATTTTTTATTTGAAAACATTATGAAGAAAAAAAACAGGAAATCCCTCGGCGAACCCATCCGTTCGTTCGTAAGAAAAAGCGTCTACTTTATCACCTATGAAATCTGGCGGATTACAGGCAGTGAACTAAGCGGAGTGAAAAAACTCTATATCGGCGCAATAAAAACCCTGATCCTGGCCCTTAGGGGCTTCGCCGGCGAGAACCTCTCCACCAAAGCCTCGGCCCTTACCTACAGCAGCCTCCTGGCCATCGTTCCGCTCCTTGCCGTGCTCATAGGCATAGCCAAAGGATTCGGCTTCCAGCAGGTGGTGCACCGAGAGCTGCTGGATTATTTCCCCGGAAACGAAATGGAAATCGGCAAAGTGCTGGAGTTCGTGGAATCCTACCTCTCCCTGACACAGGGGGGGGTGTTCGTCGGCGTCGGACTGCTGCTGCTGTTCTATACCGTTATCGGGCTGATCTCTTCCGTGGAGGAAACGTTCAACAGCATTTGGCAGGTCTCCAAGTCGCGCCCCTGGAATCGCAAAGTGGTGGATTATATGGCGCTCTTTCTGATCCTTCCCGTCCTGATGACCGTCTCCGGGGGATTCTCCATCTTCCTGTCCACCCTCCAAAATACCTTCCTCGGAGATTTCGTGCTGTTTACCCCCGTGATGGAAATACTGCTGAAAGTCGTGCCGTTCCTGGTTGCCGCAATTGCTTTTACGGCTATCTATATCCTGCTCCCCAATACCAAGGTGCATTTCCTCAACGGACTGATCCCCGGAATGATGGCCGGAGGCGCTTTCCAACTATTCCAACTGCTGTACATCAATGGACAAATATGGGTGAGCCGCTACAATGCCATATACGGCAGTTTCGCGGCCTTGCCCCTGTTGCTGCTCTGGCTGCAACTCTCGTGGCTCATTTGTCTGTTCGGCGCCGAAGTGTCGTACGCCTCCCAAAATGTGAAAAAATTCAGTTTCGAACGCGACAGCAGAAACATCAGCCGGCGCTATAAGGATTTCCTGATCCTGGTGATTGCCTCGCTTATCGTCAAACGCTTTGCCGGCGGAGGAAAACCTTATACCGCCGATGAATTGTCGGAACGCTACCACATTCCCCTGCGCCTCACTACGCAGATTCTGCTCCTTCTGTCCGAACTGGGAATCATCATCGAAGTAAATTACGGGAACGACGACCGCATCACCCATTACCAGCCGGCCATGGACATCCACCAAATCAGCGTGGGCGATCTGCTGGATAAAATGGATAAAAAAGGTTCCGAAAACTTCAAGGTCGATACGGACCGCCAATTCGCCAACGAATGGAACGCCATCCTCCATGTGCGCCGCGATATGGCCCAAACCGGCGGGAAAATACTGCTGAAGGATCTTTGATCAGGAGGTATACCGCAACATTTTGCTGAGGTATTTCCCAAGGATGTCGAACTCCAGGTTCACAACACTGCCTTTGGTTAGCTGTCCGAAATTCGTGTGATCGTGCGTATAAGGTATGATGGCCACTTCAAAAGAGTTGTCCTTGGAATTACATACGGTGAGACTCACGCCGTTTACACATACCGAACCTTTTTCAACCGTTACATAACCCTGTTGCGCCATTTCCCCGTCAAACGCGTATTCGAAGGTATAATACCAACTCCCTTCGGCCTCTTTCACTCCGGTGCACACGGCGGTTTGATCTACATGGCCCTGAACGATATGCCCGTCGAGACGCCCGTTCATTAATATGCTGCGTTCCAGATTCACCCTGTCACCCGCCTTCAGCCCTCCGAGGTTGGAACGCTCCAGCGTTTCCTTGACGGCCGTAACGGTATAGGTGTCTCCTTCCTTGTCTACCACGGTCAGACATACGCCATTGTGCGATACGCTCTGGTCTATCTTTAATTCATGGGTAAACGAGGCCTTCACCCGGATATGCACATTCCCCTTATCCTTCTCTACGGCAACTACCTGAGCCGCTTCTTCTACAATACCTGAAAACATATGCGTTACTTTTTAAGTTTATTCGGTTCCAAAGATAAGCGTTCTAAGCGGATTCCGGATTCTTTCGCCCATCCGCTGCGGAACACGTCGTCAATTGTTTTTTTGCTATTTTTGAACCCAACAAAAGTAAAACACGAAAACGTATGAAAGGAATTGTTCTGGCTGGAGGAGCAGGCACGCGACTGTATCCTATTACAAAAGGGGTATCGAAACAATTGTTGCCTATCTATGATAAACCGATGATTTATTACCCTGTTTCGGTTTTGATGTTGGCCGGCATCCGCCATATCCTTATTATATCTACGCCGCAGGATTTACCGGGTTTCATCCGATTGCTCGGCGACGGCTCGGACTGGGGGGTGCGTTTCGAATACGCCGAACAACCTTCGCCGGACGGACTGGCGCAGGCTTTTCTTATCGGGGCCGATTTTATCGGCAACGATGCGGTGTGTTTGGTCCTGGGTGATAATATTTTTTATGGCCAAGGCTTTACCTCCATGCTGGAAAAAGCGGTGCGGGATGCCGAAGAACAGCAGAAAGCTACCGTGTTCGGATATTATGTGAACGATCCCGAACGCTATGGCGTAGTGGAATTTGATGAAAAGGGAGATGTGTTTGCCCTGGAGGAGAAACCGGCCCGACCCCAATCAAATTACGCGGTGGTAGGACTGTATTTTTATCCGAACAAAGTCGTAGATATAGCCCGGAGCATCCGCCCCTCCGACAGAGGGGAGCTGGAAATTACTACGGTGAACCAACGCTTTCTAAAACAGAATGAACTGAAAGTGCAATTGCTGGGACGGGGATTTGCCTGGTTGGATACCGGCACGCACGATTCCCTGTCGGAAGCTTCCACCTTCGTGGAGGTGATAGAAAAGCGACAGGGATTGAAAATCGCTTGTCCCGAAGAGATCGCCTATAAGTATCAATGGATCGACAACCGGAAGTTGCGGAAACTAATTACTCCCATGATAAAAAACCCGTACGGGCAGTACTTGGAGAAACTATTGAATAACGGAACAAATAAATCAAAACCATGAAACGAAATGCCGGTATTTACGTGGCAGGACACCGGGGACTGGTGGGATCGGCCATCTTCCGCAACCTGCAAGAGAAGGAGTATACCAACCTTATATCCCGCACCCATGAGGAGTTGGATTTGACGAATCAGGCGGACGTCGACCGTTTCTTTGCCGCCGAACGGCCCGAATATGTGTTCCTGGCAGCGGCATACGTGGGCGGCATCATGGCCAATCTTACTTATCGTGCCGATTTCATTTACAGGAATCTCATGATCCAGGGCCATGTGATCCGGGCGGCTCATGCCAATGGGGTGAAGAAGTTGCTCTTCCTTGGAAGCACCTGTATTTATCCCCGCCAAGCGCCGCAGCCCATGCGCGAAGACTGTTTGCTTACCTCGCCTCTGGAGTATACGAACGAGCCGTACGCCATCGCCAAGATAGCCGGCATCAAGCTGTGCGAAAGCTATAATCTGCAATATGGGACGAACTATATCGCCGTAATGCCTACCAACCTGTACGGGCCGAACGATAATTTTGACCTGGAAACTTCGCATGTCCTTCCCGGTATGATGCGGAAGATTCACCTGGCTCATTGTCTTAGTCGCCGGGATTGGAACCTGTTGCGGAGGGATCTGACGGTTCGCCCGGTAGAGGGGATCGCGGCAGAGGCTTCCGATAAGGAGATAGAGAACTTACTGCGCCGGTATGGAATTGAGGCGGAGCGGGTGTCGTTGTGGGGGACGGGAACCCCCTTGCGCGAATTTCTGTGGAGCGGGGATATGGCCGACGCCTCTGTTTATATCATGGAAAACGTCGACTTTGCCGATTTGAAACCGGAAGGGAAGGAAGTGCGCAATACGCATATAAATATAGGTACCGGGGTGGAAATATCTATCGGGGAAGCGGCCGAATGCATCCGACAGGTAACGGGCTTTGAGGGCGAGTTGCATTTTGATGCCTCCAAACCCGACGGCACGCTCCGCAAGCTGACGGACGTCGGCAAACTGCATGCCCTGGGGTGGCGGCATGGCATTGAAATAAATGAAGGCATCGGACGTTTGTATACCTGGTATCTTAATCATTTAAACAAATAGAACCTATGAGCAAAAAGGTAGCATTAATCACGGGCATAACCGGTCAGGACGGGGCGTATTTGGCCGAATACCTGATACGGAAAGGATATATCGTACACGGCCTCAAGCGACGTTCCTCCCTGTTCAACACCGAGCGTATCGACCACCTGTATCAGGATCCTCATGAACAGGACCGCCGCCTAATCCTGCATTACGGCGATCTGACCGACAGCCTGAATCTTACCCGCATCATTGGGGAGACGCAACCGGAGGAAATCTACAACCTGGCCGCCATGAGCCACGTAAAGGTGAGTTTTGACACCCCCGAATATACCGCCAATGCGGATGCCCTGGGGGTTTTGCGTATCCTGGAAGCCGTGCGTCTGCTGAAACTGACGCATAAAACGCGCATATACCAGGCCTCGACCTCCGAACTCTACGGGCTGGTACAGGAGGTTCCGCAAAAGGAGACGACTCCGTTCTATCCACGCAGCCCGTATGCCGTAGCCAAGTTGTATGGTTACTGGATTACGGTCAACTACCGGGAGGCCTACGGGATGCATGCCTCCAACGGGATCCTTTTCAACCACGAATCGCCCTTGCGTGGGGAAACCTTTGTGACCCGCAAGGTGACCCGTGCCATTGCGCGCATCGCATTGGGTATGCAGGAGAAGGTGTACATGGGGAATCTTTCCGCCAGGCGCGACTGGGGTCATGCCAAGGACTATATCCGCGCCATGCATGCCATTCTCCAGCAGGACGAACCCTCGGATTATGTCATCGCGACCGGCATTACCACCACCATTCGCGACTTTATCCGGATGTCGTTCGGGGAGATAGGCATAGGCATTGAATTCCGGGGCGAAGGGATGGAGGAAACGGCGCGTTTGAGCAGCGTAGACGAAGCACGTTTTGTCCGAAAGGTGGGCGACAACTACCTGGAGGCCTTGCGTAAACGTATCGGGCAGGAGCTGGTGGGGGTTGATGTGAACTATTTCCGTCCGGCGGAGGTGGATTTGCTGATAGGCGACTCCACCAAGGCTCGTTCCCGCCTGGGATGGGAACCCGAATATACTCTGGAGTCATTGATTGAAGACATGATGCACCACGATTTAAAGTTGATGAAAAAAGACTCTTACCTCCAAAGGGGAGGGTATAAAATATTGAATTACTTTGAATGAGGTAAACAAAATCCGTGATTTTTATTGCGTAATGGGAAAAAACGCTAATTTTGTTGCATATTTGGCCGTTACAAATAAAATATGGATACAAAATGCAGTTATTAACAACAACTATTTTTAATTTATAATCTTATGAAGATGAAAACAAAAATTCTCTCCCCGTTCGTGTTCCTGTGCCTGGCTTTTGCCGTATCCGCTCAGGAGTACCAACCTCAGATCGGTTTTAGTACCGAAACAGGCGCTAAGACGAACTTCAAGAAAAATAAAGCAGGCGACAATTGGTTTCTCTCCCTTGCCGGGGGCGGATCCATGTTGATAGGCGACGACAATGGAAAAGCTTCTTTTTCCGATCGTTTGAATATCAATCCTCAACTATCTTTCGGGAAATGGTTTAACCCCTATACCGGGTTTCGTATTCAACTGACGGGCGGTCCCCTTGTGGGTTACGATGCCGACAGGACGGCTCCAGAACTGTTCAAACAGGAAAATGTTTTCTTCGGCTCACATGCCGACCTGTTGATTGATGTGACCAATCTGCTGACGCCGTACCGCGAAGCCAGGACTTTCCGTTTAATTCCCTGGATCGGTCTTGGTTATGCCCAGCGCTTTCGGAACCAGGACATTCCGAGAACTGAAACGCCTACCTTCAACAGCGGTATACTCACCGCTTTCCGCCTCAGCAAGCGCGTGGACCTGAACGTAGAGATCCAGGGATCCCTGCTGAACGAGGACTTTAACAGGATATACAAATACCATTTGACGGACTTTATTGCGCAGGGGACACTGGGCTTGACCTTCAAGTTGGGCAAGACCGACTTTGAAGTGAACGAACCCATGGATTACGCCCTGTTGAACGACCTGAACAGCCGGATCAATGCGCTCCGTTCGGAGAACGACGAGTTGAGCAAACGTCCGAAATCCTGCCCGGATTGTCCGGAGGTAGTTCCCGCCACAATTGTGAACAACTATGCCGAGAACGTCGTTTATTTCCGCCTGAACAGCTCAAGGGTAGACAGCAACCAGCAGATCAACATCTACAATACGGCCGAGTTTTCCAAGGCCAACCGTACGCCGGTGAAGGTTGTGGGCTATGCCGACAAGAAAACGGGTACTTCTTCCTACAATTTAACGCTTTCGGAGAAACGCGCCAAGGCGGTAGCCAAGGAGTTGATCGAGAAATACGGTGTTTCTTCCGAGCAGATAACCATCGAATGGAAAGGTTCGGACGTACAGCCGTATAACGAAAACAACTGGAACCGTGTCGTGATCATGACGGTTGAGAAATAAAGCCGAAGGTATCAATTGGACGGCCTTTTTGCCGACAGTCCCGGCGGGTTCTTTGCGGAACCTTCCGGGACTGTTCGTTTTCCGGAATTATTGTTATTTTTGTGAGATTTTTACTCTAAACGTATGGAACTTAATACAAAACGAGGCAATCTATTTATACAGTGGTTGATAGGAATGGGCGATCTGATGGTATTGAATCTCCTGTTTTTTGCGGTGTATTGCGAGTTCAACGCCTATTATACGACGATGATTACCCGCAATTTGAAGGAAGTATTGCTGTTGTTGAATTTTTGTTATTTCGCTGCCCTTTACTTTGTTCCCGTACGGTTGCACATGTCGGTTGTTTTCATTGACAAGATTGTGCAGCGTTCGGTTTCTTTGGTTACTTTTTTCTTTTTCCTTTTCGCCACTTGTTTGATTTTCCTTAGCATTGGCGACGTTTTGGGCACTTTTCTTTTGGTATACTATTTCACCACGTTGGTTTTCTTTTCCTTTTGGCGTGTGTTGGTGCGTATACTGCTGAAGATTTACCGCCGCAAGGGTCACGACTTGAAACGGGTGATTATCATTGGCGCCGGCAAGAACGGGATGGAGCTTTACCGGGTGATGAACAACGAATTGGCCTACGGATTCACCGTGATGGGTTTTTTCGACGACAACACCGACCTAAGGGAAGCTCTGCCGAATTACCTGGGGAATACCGACGAGGTATACGATTACGTTTCCGGACATGCGATCGACGAGATTTACTGCACTTTGCCCGGCACGCAGGACGAAAAGATCCTGAAGTTGTTGAATTTCGCCGAGAAACGCATGGTACGTTTCTACATCGTGCCCGAATTTTACCGCAACGTGAAAAAGAGCCTGGTTATCGAGATGATCGAATCCATACCCTTGCTCTCCATCCGCCGGGAACCGCTCCAGGCCACGTCCAACCGGGCGATCAAACGCGTTTTCGACATTGTTTTCTCCTTCTTTGTCCTGGTGGCTGTTTACCCTTTTCTGTATATTATATTGGGTGTATTGATAAAAATAACCTCTCCGGGTCCCATTCTCTTCAAGCAGAAACGCACGGGGCTTTACGGCGAGGAGTTTGAGTGTTATAAATTCCGCACCATGCGGGTAAACTCCGAGGCCGATACTGCGCAGGCTGCGAGGAACGACCCGCGCAAAACCCGTCTGGGGGATTTCCTTCGGAAAACGAACCTGGACGAGTTCCCTCAGTTCCTGAACGTTTTTGCCGGGAACATGTCCGTTGTGGGTCCGCGTCCCCATATGCTGAAGCATACCGAGGAATATTCGGCCTTGATAGACAAATACATGGTGCGCCACCTGGTGAAACCCGGCATCACGGGATGGGCCCAGGTGACGGGCTACCGCGGAGAGACCAAAACGCTGGAACAAATGGAAGGGCGCGTGAAAAGGGATGTGTGGTACATAGAAAACTGGTCGTTTCTGCTCGACCTTAAGATCATTATTGTTACGATATTCAACATGTTCAAGGGGGAGCGGAACGCTTATTGAGACTTTCCTGTCCCTGTTTTTTCCTTATCTTTGTTTCCCATGGGAAGGATAATGGCCATAGATTATGGAAGCAAGCGCTCCGGCCTGGCCGTCACGGACCGCCTGCAACTCATTGCGGTAGGGCTGGATACGGTGCCGAGCGGGGAGTTGCTGCCTTACATTGCCCGCTACATGAAGGGGGAAACGGTGGAACGCTTCGTGGTGGGTTTCCCGAAACAAATGGACAACAAGGATTCCGAGAACATGCCTCGCGTGCAGGCTTTTGTGCGGACGCTGAAGGGGACCTTCCCCGACATTCCCGTCGTTGGTTACGACGAGCGTTTCACTTCCCTTTTGGCACAGCGCGCCCTTCTGGAGGGTGGGGCGAAGAAGAAAAAACGGCGGGATAAGGCCTTGGTCGATGCGATCAGCGCGGTGATTATCCTGCAATCCTGGATGGAAAGCAACAAAACAAAACAACTATAAATCATGATTTTACCCGTCTACCTGTACGGACATCCCATCTTGCGGGAAGAAGCGCAAGAAGTGCCGTTGGATTACCCTTCTCTCACGGAATGGGTGTCCAATATGTTTGCAACCATGTATCATGCCGAGGGTGTGGGTCTTGCTGCGCCGCAGGTGGGGCTTTCTCTGCGCCTGGTGGTGATTGACGGCGATCCCCTGGCCGAGACCTATCCGGAGTGTAAGGGTTTCCGGCGCGTGATGATCAACCCTGTGATCCTGCGTTCTTCCCGGGAGGAGGTTGTTTTGGAGGAGGGATGCCTCAGCCTGCCGGGGATACACGAAAAGGTGCCAAGGGCCAGGCAGATAGAGGTGGAATATACCGACGAACACGGCCAGGGGTGCCGGGAGGTTGTGTCGGATTTTGCCGCGCGAATAGTGCAGCACGAGTGCGAACACTTGAACGGCATTGTCTTTACCGACAACATCCCGGCCATCCGCCGCCAGCTCACCAAAGGAAAGTTGAACAACATTGCAAAGGGCAACTCCCGCTGCCGCTACAAGACCAGGTGTGCCGGCCGGTAGCTTTGGAGCCAACCCTTATAACCCTATAAATTAACCGATAATATGACAGATTTAAACAAAAACATCCAGACCCTGCGGCAGAAAAAGGCCGTAGCGGAGATGGGCGGCGGCGAGGCGGCCATAGAAAAGCAGGTGGCCATGGGCAAACTCACTGCCAGGGAGCGTATTCTGGCGTTGCTGGACGCTCATTCTTTTCACGAATACGATATGTTTGTCAAGCACGACGGCCGCGATTTCGGCATGGACAAGAAGGACTTTCCCGGCGACGGCGTGGTGACGGGTACGGGCACCATTTTCGGCGCTCCGGTGTGCATTTATGCGCAGGATTTCACTGTTGCCGGCGGCTCTTTGGGGCTGCAACATGCGCGTAAGATCACCAAGATCATGGATCATGCCTTGAAGATGCGTTGTCCCATCATCGGCATCAACGATTCCGGCGGGGCACGCATCCAGGAGGGTGTGCAGGCTTTGGCCGGGTACGGGGAGATTTTCTACCGCAACACCCTTGCTTCGGGTGTGATCCCGCAAATCTCTCTGATTCTGGGACCTTGTGCGGGTGGCGCGGTGTATTCTCCGGCGCTTACCGACTTTGTTTTTGTGGTGGAGAACATCTCCAAGATGTTCATCACCGGCCCGAACGTCATCAAAACCGTTTTGGGCGAGGACATTTCCATGGAGGATCTGGGCGGCGCCCGCGTGCACGCCGAGATCACCGGCAACGCCCATTTTTATGCCTGCAGCGAGCAGGAATGTTTTGAGCAGATCAAACGCTTGGTGCATTTTATCCCTTGGAACAATACCGAGCGCAGCAAATCGGTTCCTCCCAAGGAACCTTGCGTGCGCCTGAACATCGAAGACGTGGTGCCTTCGGATCCTCGTCAGCCCTACGATGTGCGGGATGTTATCCGCTGTATTGTAGACGCTTCGGACTTCCTGGAGGTGCAGCAGCTCTGGGCTGCGAACATCGTTGTGGGTTTTGGCCGTATGCATGGGGAGACGGTGGGCTTTGTGGCCAACCAACCCATGGTATTGGCTGGGGTGTTGGACTGCGACAGTTCGGACAAGGCGGCTCGTTTCATCCGTTTTTGCGATTCTTTCAACATTCCCATCATCACCTTGGAGGATATGCCGGGGTATTTGCCGGGCGTCGACCAGGAACATGCCGGGGTGATTCGCCACGGCGCCAAGGTGTTGTATGCTTATTCGGAGGCCACGGTGCCCAAGATCACCGTTATTTTGCGCAAGGCCTACGGCGGGGGATACATTGCCATGAATTCCCGGCACTTGGGGGCCGATTTTATGTTTGCCTGGCCCAGCGCCGAGATTGCGGTGATGGGACCGGAGGGCGCCGCCAACATTATTTTCCGCAAGGAGATCATGGAGGCCGAGGACGAAGACGCCATGCGTCGGGAGAAGGTGGGGGAATACATCGAGAAATTCGCAAACCCCTTTGTTGCTGCCTCCAAGGGTTTTATCGACTCGGTGATAGAGCCGAAGGAGACGCGTGCTCTTTTGCTACATGCCTTGGAAGTTTCCGTCTTAAAGGAAGAGTTTCGTCCCGCCAAGAAGCACGGTCTTCCGCCGTTTTAACCTGATAAAAACAAGAAAAGAAAGATGGAAACACCCGACAACCTCTACGTAGACTTTGCCGTGACGGCCCGAAAGTACAAAACCCTGTTGACCAACAAATACAAAAACCGTCCCGTATGGACCAAGCCCTGTGTGGGCGAAGTACGCTCGACCCTCCCCGGCACCGTAGTCCAAATAACTGTAAAAGAAGGCCAACGCATAGAAGCCGGAGACCTGCTCCTGAGCATAGACGCCATGAAAATGCAAAACCGCATCCTGGCGTCCGAACCCGGCATCGTAACCCAAATAACCGTAAAAGAAGGCGACAAAATCACCAAACACCAACTTCTTTTAGTGATTAACGGTTAGCGGTTAATGCTCGATGGTGAGTGATTAATCGTTAACCGCTAACGCTAGGCCAAAAAAAGGCCCGGAACGGCAGGCGGCAGACGGACCCCATTTGCCCACATGCGATCATTTCATAAGCCGTTTACTTTGGCGGGGAGAGCGTGAGGCCCTGGCGTTTAAATATCTCTATTCTTTCAGTCTTCTTTTCACAGAGGAGGAAGAAGATCCTCTGTTGGTTGCACCCTTTGTCTTCATATTGCCAAAAGGTATGGATATTCCTATGAATACCTGTCTGAAATCAGTCTCAGGTCTTAAATAATACGCGTAATTATCGTTCACTTTATTTCGTTTTATATTGTTGAAAAAAAGATTATCAATACCTAAATTTAAAGCAATCCCATTGTTGAAATTCTTTGTTGCTCCAAGGCCGAAACGATAAGAAGGCCCTACATTTTCGTGCGCCAATTTCAAGGGAGTTATGTACGACAGCCTGCTTCTTACTGTCCAATTATATCTTTTGGAGATCAGCATACTGCTGCTAAGCGAGAAAGAAGCAGAAAAACCCGAAGCGTCCACAAGAATGGTTTCAACAGCCCCTTTTTGCTTCATATACTCCCCGCTTAAAGAAGAATTTATAAAAATGCGATCGTGCCAAAACGATTCATTCCAATTGAAGGTGAGAGACAGGATCTGATTGTAGCCGTAATTTGCATTGATATATTTTGTGTATTGTTCGTCTACGGGTACCAGGAAATTATTCGTACAGTCTTTTATATAGATATAAGACAGATCGAATATATAATGTCCTTTCAACGCATAGTTCAGCCTACTCGTATACAAGTATGACGGTTTCAACGCAGGATTGTATTCCTTATATGTGGAAGGAGTCAGGAAAAAGCGAAACGGATTCAACGAATAATATCCGGGTCTGCCGGCATACGATGTGAAATTATAGGAGAGCCGGTTGTCCGGATTGAATTGATACTGCAAGGATACGGAAGGCAGCAAGTCGGTATAATTATGCTGGATTTCTTCCGAGGTCATTTGCTGAACGCCTTTGCTTTTCACCGATTCGAGGCGGGCTTCTATCCGGCTGTTGAACCTGGGCGTCCACACGCGGGAGAAGGACACATATCCTGCCCCGTAGGTTTCGTTGTAGGAAAAGATATTGTTCTTCTGCGGATCGCTTACATAGACGCCGTTTTGCAGGTTCTCATGGAAGAAATCCGCCTCCGAGGCGCTGGAATAAGTTTCAATGCCTGCCGTCAGGTCTGTTGTCTGATTGAAGGTATGTTTATATTCTATTTTACCGGAATAACTGTGCACAAGTTCCTTCGAGATTTGATGAAACCGATCGTAGGGAGGTTGTTGTACCCCGTCCTCTATTTTGGCAAAATTTGTTTGCATGGATTGTTTCCTTATATTCTGCAAATAGTCCGCATCCACAGAAAAATCTCCCTTTTCATTTACTTTGAACCGGTAGTTCAGGTTAACGGAATAGTTTTGGGTTGGTCTTTTTATTTGGTTGTCGGAATACAGCATGGAGTCTGTCTGCATGGCGTTTCTTTTGCCGAAGGAAGTTTGGTCGATTGTATTCTCGCCATGGTCCATATAGGAAGCATTCAAAACCACTCCGAGAACCTGCCGCTCGGATAGATGATAATCCGCCTTGATATTCCCTATGAATTCCTTATATACCACCCGATCATCGCGTATCAGGTGCTGATGGTTGTTCGATGCGATATAATAATAATCGTTTACTTCACCGGCAGTATAAAGGGTATTATCCCCATAGATATTTGCCGATACATTCAGTTTATCTTTCTGGTAATTGAGATAGAGGCTTCCATCCTGCGAATTGCTTGTCCGCTGGCTATCGCTCAGGCTCAATGTACCGTTCAAGCCGTCAGCTTCATTCTTTTTCAATATCAGATTGATGATCCCTTGGTTTCCATCGGTACGTATGGTTGCTCCCGGATTGGTTATCACTTCGATGTTGGCTATTCTATCTGCGGGCAAACTTTCCAGATAGGGTCGGATGGAGGTTTCGGGCAGGTTTGTCTTGCGTCCATTGATATAGAGTTGCACACCGGACTTGCCGATGATCGACAGCTTTTTGTTTTGATCGACAAGGATTAAGGGTGTGAATTTAATTAGCTCGAATGAATTGCTTCCTTTGGTCATATTTTCATTTGCGACATAGAAAATGATTCGATCATTTTTTTGAACGGTGCTTGAATTAGCTTTGACAATCACTTCGCTTAACTCAATATTCAAAGGCTCCAGGCTTACTTTTATACTGTTCCCGGCAGGTCGTTCCTTAAGGTCGAAATTATTATATCCGAAGGCCATGATCTTCAATATTTCTTTTTGAAAATCAACTTGGGGGATACGCGCCAGGCCCGCTTCATCCGCAAGGATGGAATTGATAAAAAGACTGTCCAAACTCAGCACGTATACAACCGCTCCACCCAAAGGTTCGTCTTTTTCATTGACAACATGAATGTTCACCCCTTCTTGAGAATAAACGGCCGGAGTAAACGTAAACAGTAACGAGAGGAAAAAAGCACAGGATAATTTTTTCATGATCATGTATCGTATTATGTTTTCTATCTGTCAAAGTAAATGTATTTGTTTTCAAATACGCAGATATAATTCTATGTTTTACAACATGCGACGGAAAAGGAAATCTTAGGATTACCCTGCGGGAATGGTCTGTCAAAAACTTGATTGGAAACTTTACCTGTGGGGAATGGTCTGTCGAAAAACTGATTGGGAACTTTACCTGTGGGGAATGGTCTGCCGGAAAACCGATTGGGAACTTTACCTGTGGGGAATGGTCTGTCGGAAAACTGATTGGGAACTTTACCTGTGGGGAATGGTCTGCCGGAAAACTGATTGGAGACTTTACCTATGGGGAATGGTCTGCCGGAAAACCGATTGGGAACTTTACCTATGGGGTAAGCTGCGGCGTATTTTCCAGGGAGTCGTGTATGTATTGCAGAATATCGGTTTCGTTATCGGGGTGAAACCAGGAGATTTCGTTGTCGCGTTTGAACCATGTCATTTGCTTCCGGGCATAGACGCGCGTATTCCTTTTTATTTTGTCAACGGCAAACCCCAAGGAACAGTTGCCGTCCAGATAGCGGAACAGTTCTTTGTATCCTACGGTATTCAGCGCATTCAGATGCTTGAAAGGATAAACCCGTCGGGCTTCTTCCAGCAATCCGTTTGCCATCATTTGTTCTACTCTTCGGTTGATGCGTTCATAAAGTTCTTCGCGGCTGCGGGTAAGTCCTATCTTCAAAATACGAAAAGGCCGCTCTTTTTTGCTGTTGGTACGGAAGGCGGAATAAGGTTTACCCGTCTGCCGGCAAACTTCCAATGCATGAATGACCCGTTTCGGATTCTTCCTGTCTACCTGTTCGTAATGAATGGGGTCTCTGTTTTTTAATTCTTCCAGGATAGGATTCAAGCCTTCGCGCTCGTACTGCCGGTTGATTGCTTCCCGCAGGTCGGGTGATATGGAGGGTATGTCGTCGATACCTTTACTTATGGCATCTATATACATCATGGATCCGCCCGCCATAATAACTACGGGAATTGTTTTATGCAATTCCTCCAGGAGCGATAGCACATCCGCCTCAAAGTTGGCTGCGCTGTAATAATCCGTAAGTTCGAGGATTCCCGTCATATAATGCCTGACCTGTACCGATGGGTCGGCACAGGGGGCATCCGTGCCGATGGGTATGTCCTTATAAATTTGTCGGGAGTCGGAGGAGATGACGGGCGAGTGAAAATGTTCGGCGATTCGCAGGCTTAAGGATGTCTTCCCTACTCCGGTCGGGCCGCATAAAATAACGAGCGTATGTGTTTCAATACCGTTCTTCGTCGAAAGGGTCATTGCTGGGGTCTAATCCGTCTAATCCGTCGGCATCCAATTCATTGATGTCATAGCCATATTCCAGCAAGTCGTCCAGATCGCCGTAAAAACTTTCCCCCAACGAAGGAACAGGATGTATTTTGGCTTCTATTTCTTCAAAATTTATGGACTGGGGTGGCGGCATTCCTTCCGATCGGCGGCATACGGGTTGTTGCAGTGTTTTGCCGGGGACGATTTCGCGGAGTTCGATAAAGAAGGCGCGTTCGGTCATATAGTCAAATACGTAGAGCAGTTTTTGTCCTTCGTCTTCCATTAATTCTTCCAGGCGGGTATCTTCCATTAGGTAGATGTCTTCTTCGGAAGGGCTGTTCATGTCTACCAATGTGATTTCGATTTTTTTATTCCAATCCTCATCGCAAATAAAAAAGGAAGCCATTTGCTCCTCGTCATATCCTACGGATCGAACGATGGCGTCATGCAGTTCTAAAAAGGAGGCTTCCGTATTAATCTCAATTTCCCTAACGAAGTCATCCGTCTCGTCGGATAATATAAGAAATCTATAAATCATAATCCCTTGTTTTATATTTTTATATGAGTTCAAATATAATAAAAATTTGTAATAACCCTGTTTCGTGAAAACAAACTCCAACCCCTTGTCCGGTTAAAGTTCGTCAATGGAACCTCTTACGATTCCACGTTGGGATGTTTTGATAAAGTTCAGGATCAAATCCCTTTCTTCGCTTGATTCATACTCGGTTTCGATGGCTTTCAAGGCGTCGGAGTTGTTCAGGCCTCTTGTATAAAGTGTTCGGTAAATATCTTGTATCAAAAATACCTGGTCGTTGGTAAATCCTCTTCTTCGCAGACCCACGATATTGATTCCACAATAGACAATCGGGTCTCGTCCTATCAGGGTGTAGGGGGGGATGTCTTTGCCTATGCGGGATCCCCCCTGTATCATGACGTGCTTTGAGATACGTGTAAACTGATGCACCAGGCTGCCTCCGCTTACGATGGCGAAGTCGTCTATGTCTACCTCTCCGGCCAGTTGAGAGGCATTGCCGATGATGATGTGGTCTTTCAATACACAATCATGGGCAATGTGACTGTAAGCCATGATAAGGCAATGGCTTCCAATGATGGTTTTCCCCTTGGAGGCTGTTCCCCGATTAACGGTGACACATTCCCGGATTGTTGTATGATGCCCGATTTCCGCCACGGTCTTCTCTCCGACAAATTTCAGATCCTGCGGAATTCCGGAGATAACGGCTCCCGGAAATATCTTGCAATCATTCCCGATCCTGGCTCCTTCCAGAATGGTGGCATGTGGAAATATCCGGCAATTATCGCCTATTATGACATCTTTTTCGATAACAACAAAGGGATCTATCGTAACATGATTCCCTATACGGGCTTCGGGATGAATGACGGCTAAAGGAGAGTGGCTCATGATTCGGCGGTTATTTGTTTTTAATAATCTGCGCCATAAACTCGGCTTCGCAAACCAGCTTTTCTCCCACAAATACATACCCTTTCATCGTAGAAATACTTCTGCGGATAGGGGTTATCATCTCCAGGCGAAGAATCAGCGTATCTCCGGGGATTACTTTCTGACGGAATTTTACCTGGTCTATTTTCATGAAATACGTAGAATAACGTTCCGGATCGTCTACGGAATTTAAGACCAACAGCCCTCCGGTTTGCGCCATGGCCTCTACCAATAAGACACCCGGCATAACCGGCTCCTGGGGGAAGTGTCCTTGAAAGAAAGGCTCATTTACCGTAGTGTTTTTGATACCGACGATATGATTTCCTCCGATTTCTATGATTTTATCAACCAACAAGAACGGGTAACGATGAGGTAAAAGCTCCTTGATACGGTTTACGTCCATCAAAGGAGCTGCGTTGGGATTGTATAAAGGCGCCTGTATTTCGTTCATCTTAATTTCTTTCCGGATGGTGCGGGCCAATTGATTGTTTATCTTATGTCCGGGACGGGTCGCGATGATTCGTCCCCGGATGGGTTTGCCGATGAGGGCAATGTCGCCGATTACATCAATCAGTTTATGGCGTGCCGGCTCATTGTTGAACACCAAAGGTTTATTATTTATATAACCCAATGACTGAATATCCTTGAAGGGGATGTTCAATTTCTCTGCCAGACTTTTCAGGGTTGCCTGCGGCATTTCCTGATCGTAAATGACGATGGCGTTATCCAGGTCTCCGCCTTTTATCAGGTTGTTCTTCAGCAGTGATTCCACTTCGCGTACAAACACGAAGGTGCGCGAGGCGGCTATTTCGGCGGCAAATTCGCTTATATCATTCAATGTGGCGAACTGATTTGAAAGAACCGGAGAATCAAATGATATTAATACGTTGACGCCGAATTTGTCGTCGGGGAGCAGAATCAGTGAAGAACCGCTATCCTCGTCTTTTACTTCTATTTTATGTTTCACGATGTAGAAATCCCTGGGAGCGCTTTGTTCCACAATGCCTGTTTTTTCTATTTCTTCCACATAGAAGCGGGAGCTGCCGTCGAGGATCGGAAATTCGGGGGCGTCTACTTCTATCAGGCAGTTATCTATTGCTGCCGCATACAAGGCGGCCAAGGCATGTTCAACGGTACTGACCTGTACGTTGTTTTTGGAAATAACCGTGCCGCGTTGCGTATTAACAACATATTCGGCCAATGCTTCTATCACGGGTTGTCCTTCCAAGTCGATGCGTTTGATTTTGTAACCGTGGTTGTCGGGAGCCGGATGGAATGTTATATGGATACTCAATCCCGTATGCAAGCCTTTTCCCTGCAAAGAAAAACTCCCGGCCAACGTATTCTGCTTCAACATAATTATTTATTTAATTCTTTTTTCAATTGTTCCATTTCTCGCTGTAATTCTTCCACCATGCGGTACATATCGGGCAAACGCTTAAATATGACGCTGGAGCGCATAAAGGATTTGGCCTCGATAGCCGGCGATCCCAGCACGGTACGGCCTTCTTCTATATTGCCGATGATGCCCGACTGGGCGCCGATGCCCACATGGTTGCCGATGGTGATATGGCCTGCCATGCCCGACTGTCCGCCGAAACGGCAATGCTTGCCTATTTTTACCGAACCGGATATGCCAACCTGCGCTGCGATAACGGTATGTTCGCCCACTTCCACATTGTGTGCTATTTGCACCAGGTTATCCAGTTTGGCTCCTTGGCGGACAATGGTTGCACCCATTACGGCACGGTCGACGGTTGTATTGGCGCCGATTTCCACATTGTCTTCCAATATGGTGTTGCCCAGTTGAGGTATCTTTTTGTATTGTTCGCCTTCGGGAGCGAATCCGAATCCGTCCGAGCCGATCACGCAGCCTGCATGAAGGATGCAGTTGTTGCCGATCCGGCTTCCTTCATAGAGGGTGACATGGGGATAGAGGATGCAGTTGTTGCCGATCACCACATTGTCGCCAACGTAGGCAAAGGGATAGATTTTGCAGTTATCGCCTATCCGGGCATTTTCCGCTATGCAGGCAAAGGTTCCCACGTAACATCCTTGGCCTGTATGCGCCGAGGGGTGGATAAAGGCGGCAGGATCTATTCCTTCTTTTGTCTTTTTCTGTTTCTCCGTCATTTCCAGCAACACGGCCAGTGCGGCATAGGGGTTGGGGACCCTCACCAGGGTATTCTTCAGGGGAGTCGACGGGATAAAATCTTTATTCACCAGTATAATACCGGCTTCTGTGTGATAGATATACGGTTCGTATTTCGGATTTGCCAGGAAGGTCAACGAATGAGGGGTTCCTTCTTCTATCTTCGAGAAATTATTCACCTTCACATTCGGATTGCCGTCTACGGTTCCATTTAGAATTTCCGCAATTTGTTGGGCTGTAAACTCCATCATTCCTTATCGTTCTTGTATTGTTGTTGTTGTTTCTATTAAAACGCTTTCTGCTTTTACGTAGCCTCAAAGGTGATAAAAAATATCGGCATAGGACTACCTTGCCAAAGGAATTATTCCTTTCTCCAACAGATGTCCGGACATTTCCTGTTGTATTGCACGGGCCTCGCCACGGGCTGCTTCGGCGAAGCCTGCATCTTTGCCGGCGTAAATAATGGCCCGCGAAGAGTTTACCAGAAGTCCGCAACGGTTGGTCATCCCGTAACGAACCACTTCCCCCAGGTTGCCTCCCTGGGCGCCGATACCGGGCACCAGCAGGAAGTGATGCGGGGCGCAACGGCGTATATCCCGAAACATTTCTCCCCGGTTGGCTCCGACCACGTACATCATTTGTTCGTCGGTAGCCCATTCCCGGGATTTCTTCACCACTTGTTCAAAGAGAGGTTCGCCCCTTGTGTTTTCCATCCACTGAAAATCCTTTGCGCCTTTATTGGAGGTGAGCGCCAGGAGGATTACCCAGCTTTCGGGATAGAGGAGAAAGGGTTTTATGCTGTCTTCTCCCATGTAGGGAGCAACGGTAAGGGCATCCGCTTTCAGGTGATCGAAGAAGAAGCGGGCGTACATTTCGGCGGTATTTCCTATGTCGCCGCGTTTGGCGTCGGCGATAACGAACTGTTCGGGATATTGTTCTTTGATATAGGCCACGGTTTTCTCCAGGGAGGCCAACCCCCGGCTGCCCTGGCTTTCATAGAAGGCCAGATTGGGCTTATAGGCCACGCAATAGGCAGCCGTTGCGTCAATGATTGCTTTGTTGAAGGCAAACAGGGGATCGTTTTCTTTCAGCAAACAGGAGGGTATCTTTGCCTTATCCGTATCTAAGCCGACGCAGAGGAAGGATTGTTTCTGCCGGATTTGTTCGAACAGTTGTTGTTTTGTCATGAGGCATTCGTTTTTTTACAGTTCCGATTCTTTCAGTCGTTCGGTGTTTTCGGCTAGGGTCAGGTGATCGATACAGTCTTGTATATCGCCGTCCATAAAGGCCGAAAGGTTGTACAGGGTATAATTGATCCGATGG
Source organism: Tannerellaceae bacterium (assembly GCA_031278605.1). GTDB lineage: Bacteria > Bacteroidota > Bacteroidia > Bacteroidales > Tannerellaceae > DFXE01. Next base: position 31,832 of record JAITKB010000004.1, on the reverse strand, counting down.
TCGGTGATGCGTCCTTGCGGATAGTTGTAGGTACGTATTTTGGCGGAACGGTCGCCGGTGGAGACCATGGTTTTCCGTTTGGAGGCAACCTCGCCGAGGTACTTCTGGTATTCCATGTTGTAGATACGGCTACGCAGTTCCCTCAGGGCTTTGGCTTTATTTTTCATCTGCGATTTTTCGTCCTGGCATTGTACGGTGATGCCGGTGGGGATGTGCACCAGACGAATGGCCGAGTAGGTGGTATTCACCGACTGTCCGCCGTGTCCGGAGGCGCAGAAGATATCCGTGCGTATATCCGATTCTTTCAGGTCTACGTCAAACTCTTCCGCCTCGGGCAGCACGGCCACGGTGGCGGCTGAGGTATGGACTCTTCCCTGGGTTTCCGTTTGGGGGATGCGTTGTACGCGATGCACGCCCGATTCGTATTTGAGCGTGCCGTAGACGCCTTGTCCATGGACGCAGAAGATGATTTCCTTGAATCCTCCCGCGCTACCTTCCGTGCAGGAGGTGATTTCCACCTTCCAGCCTTTGTTTTCGCAGTATTTTACGTACATGCGGTAGAGGTCGCCGGCAAAGCGTGCGGCTTCATCTCCTCCGGTGCCTCCGCGTATTTCCAGGATTGCATTTTTCTCGTCCTGGGGATCGGAGGGAGCGAGCAGGAGTTTGAGTTCTTTTTCCATTTCGGGGAGGCGATGGGTGCAGTGTTCGAGTTCTTCGCGTGCCAGGGTTCTCAGTTCGGCGTCTTGTTCCGTTTCGAGCAGGCTTTTGGCTTCTTCCTGGCTGTGGAGTGTTTGCATGTAGCGGGTTCTCAGGGACAGGATTCGTTCCAGATCCCGGTATTCTTTGTTTAGCCTTGCGAATCGTTCCCTGTCGCGGGCTATTGCCGGGTCGGCAATCAGCGTTTCTATTTCTTCCCAACGGCTCACAAGGCCGTGCAATGTGTTTAATAGGGCGTGTTCGGTCATTGCTCAAAAGATAAAGCGACCGTTTTCGCTTTCTATGATTAACTCGTTGCTTGCGGCTTCTTCCACGTGGCCGATGACCCGGGCCTCGATGTGGAAGTCGCGGCAGACAGACAGGATGTCGTCGACATGGGCGGGCGGGGTATAGATTTCCAGCCGGTGTCCCATATTAAATACCCGGTACATTTCTTTCCGGTCCGCAGGGTTTTGCTCGCAGAGGATGCGAAAGAGGGGGGGGAGGGGGAAGAGGTTGTTTTTGATGATGCGTTTATTTTCCACGAAGTGCATGATTTTGGTTTGTCCGCCTCCCGTGCAGTGTATCATGCCGTGAATGGCGGGGCGAAGGTTTTCCAGGAGGGTTTTCACCACCGGCGCGTAGGTGCGTGTGGGGGAGAGGAGCGATTTCCCGATGTCGGCGGGCAGGTCCGGCGTCCGATCCTGTGGCATGAAAGGTCCGGAGTAGACCAGTTGGGCTGGGATGGCCTTGTCGTAGCTTTCCGGATAGGCTGCGGCCAGGGGATGCGCCAGGAGATCGTGGCGTGCGGAGGTCAACCCGTTGCTGCCTATTCCGCTGTTGTAGTCTTTCTCGTAGGTTGCCTGGCCGAACGAGGCCAGGGCCACGATGGCGTCTCCGCCCCGGATGCGCGCATTGTCGATGACATCCGAGCGTTTCATGCGACAGCTCACCGTAGTATCCAGGATGAGCGTGCGCACCAGGTCTCCCACGTCGGCTGTTTCTCCGCCGGTGGCGTAACATTCGATGCCGTTAGTGCGCAGTTCTTCCAGGAATTCGTTGGTTCCTTCCAGGATGGCGGCGATGACCTCTCCGGGTATCCGGTGTTTGTTTCTCCCAATGGTGGATGACACCAGGATACGGTCCGTAGCGCCAACGCAAAGCAGGTCGTCGATATTCATGACCAATGCATCGCGCGCGATTCCTTTCCATACGGAGAGGTCACCTGTTTCTTTCCAGTAGATATAAGCCAGGGAGGATTTCGTGCCGGCTCCGTCGGCGTGCATGAGGTTGCAATAGTCCGGGTCGCCGCCCAGCACATCGGGGATCACCTTGCAAAAGGCTTTGGGGAATAAACCCTTGTCGTGATTCCGTATGGCCCGGTGCACGTCTTCTTTGGATGCGGATACGCCTCGCAGATTATATCGTTGGTTGTTCATGTATGTTTTTATTTGAGGCAAAGATAGCGTTTTCGGCTTATTCGGCAAGAGAGGACGTTCGGGTTGTCCCGGCGTTCTCTTGGGTTGTTTTGTGGGTGGGAGGGGGCGTTATTTCCTGTATTTGCAGCAAGCCGGCAGTTCGTTGTAGGTTTTGTCGTCGGCTTGGAGGTTTCCGGCGTCGTGTCCGGAGCGCGCCACGGCTTTTTGAACGGCTTCGATGGAGGTTTTTGCCTTATCGTAGTGTAGGTGTAGGATTTGTGTCTCCTTTTGCCAGGTGGCCGAGGCGACTCCTTCCACGCTTTTGGCCGCATTTTCGATGCGTGTTTTGCACATGGGGCAGGCGCCGCCCACTTTGAGGTTGCCGTGATTTTCTTCTGCGCTTAAGAGGGCGTTGTTGGCCGTCAAAAGCAGGGCTGCGGCAAAGCCCAGGATCAACTGTTTCATACGTGTTTTCATTTTTAGGATTACTATTTAACTTATCGAGGGCAAACCTACGAAATTTATCCGACCGCATCGGGGCGGATCCCTCAAAAAAAACCTTAACAAACCTTATACGCCGGTGAACGCCCTCCGGGAAAAACCGGCGAACCGTTCCGACCCTGTGAGAAAGCTCCAAAACTTTTTCGGGAAGCTTTCTCACTGTGTGATCTCCCTTGAAAAAAAAGTTTTGGAGCAAGCTCACACTGTGATCTCCCTTGAAAAAAAAGTTTTGGAGCTTTCTCACACTGTGATCTCCCTTGAAAAAAAAGTTTTGGAGCAAGCTCACACTGTGAGCTGCCTTGAAAAAAAAGTTTTGGAGCAAGCTCACACTGTGATCTGCCTTGAAAAAAAAGTTTTGGAGCTTTCTCACCCTGTGATCTCCCTTTAAAAGGGTCTAATCCGCCTTGCGGTATTTGCAACAATCCGGCAAATTCCGGTATACGGCCTCGTCGGCTTTAAACTCCTGGGTGTCGTGACCGGCTTCGGCCACAGCGCGGGCTATATCCTTGGGCGAAATCCGGCTTGGGTCGAAAGTGATGTGCAACTGCCGGGTTGTCACGTCCCATGAGGCCGACTGGAGGCCGGCAACACGCTGCGCCGCGGCTTCGATCCGCTCCTTGCACATGGAGCAAAGACCCTCAACGCGAAGCTGCGAGGAGGCAAGAGGGGCAAGGCTTGCTTCGTTGTTCATCATGCTGGGCTTGCCTTCCAGCTGCGCGGCGGCGTCCACGACGAAGGTTCCGCGAACCACCACCTCTTCGCCCTCGGCAAGGCCCGCGAGCAGGACCAGGGAGTCGCCTAAGGAAGGCCCCAGCTCCACTTCCCGCATCGCGAATACGACAGGATCCTCGGCGGGCTGCCGTACGTAGACAATGGAGCGTTTCCCCGTCCACAAAACCGCTGTTTTCGGCACAATCAGAGCCGGTTCCCCGTCCTGGTGCGATGCCCGTGCAAGGGCGCTGACATACATACCGGGCTTGAGCAGCCCGTCCTTGTTGGGCGTTTCCACCCGCACCTTGGCCGTACGGGTGGTCGCATCCACAACCGGGTCGATGAACGCGATCCGACCCGCATAGCTTCTCCCCGGCAAAGCCTGTAGGGAGAAGCGAATCGCATCCCCGCGATGCAACCAGAGCAAATCCTCTTCGTAGGCCTCGAAGACGGCCCAGACGGAGGACAGGTCGGTTACTTCCAAAAGGATGCTGCCCGCCCGGACATAGTCCCCCTGCGAGGCCACGGCCCGGGTCACCGTCCCCTCGGCAGGGGATAGGACCTCGACCCCGGGGTTCGTTGGCTCCGAAGTTTCCATGGCGACAACCTGGCTGTCGGTCAATCCCAGGAGGCGAAGCTTCTCGCGCGAGGCCTCCAGCAGCGGGGCGGAGCCTATGCGCCCGGCCTCGCGCAACTCCTGCTGTGCGTTAAGCAGTTCGGGGGAATACAGGGAGGCGATTTTCTGCCCCCGGCGCACGTGTTCGCCCGCAAAAGCGACGAAAAGCGTATCGACACGTCCGCTTGTATGCGCCGTCAGCAGGCGCACGCGGCGTTCGTCGGCCTGTATGCTCCCATAGAGGCTCACCTCCCGGACGGGAAGACGGCGTTGCACCTTAAAGGTGCGGATATCGGCAAGGGCCAGGGCTTCGCGGGATAAGGTAACGCCCGCCGAAGTCTCCGTCACATCGGGCGAGTCGATGGTAAGCGGTATCAGGTCCATGCCGCAAAGCGGACACTTACCCGCTTGGGGCTGACGGATCTGCGGATGCATGGAACAAGTCCATACTTGGTGGTCGGCCTCCGTGTGAAAAGGCTCATGGTGGGGGTTTGCCCCGCGCCGAAGGAACCATCCTCCGGCAAAGAAGCCCAGGGCCAGGCCGAGGGCCAGACCGAGGATCAGGGTGTTTCGTGTGTTCATGGTTCGTATGGAATGGTTGGAAAGGTTATCATTTGCTCCAGGAAGGCCACCCCGGTGTTGTAGGCGGCGATTGCCTCCGCCTCTTTCAAGCGAAAGGCCACCAGGCGACGTCCGATCCGCAGCAGGGTATGCATCCCGGCGCGTCCCGAGGTAAACTCCTCCATGGCTAAGCTTTGCATACGGAGAATCAAGGCCGTTTGTCGCTCGTAAAGAAGGCAACGGTTCCCGGCTTCGTCCAGGAGGTAAAACCCGCGGCTCAGCTCGGCCTCCAGGCGGCGCAGGGCCTCGGTATGTTTGGCCTCGGCAGCCTGCCCCAGAAGGAGGCTTTCCCTGTGGGCCGCCTTGTATTTGTTCCCGGCAAGGGGGATCGTGACCGACACCATGGGCATCAGCATGTCCCGGCCGTTCATCGACGAAGACATTCCCCCCGTTGCCAGGGGTTTCATCAGCATGTATTGCAGCCCGATACCCCACATCGGATAGCCCATGCGGCGGTTCATCTCGGCACGGGCCTCATACACGCGCGATTCCTCGCGCAACATGCCCAGCATGGGGTTCGCCAGCCTCGCTGCCTCGCGGAAGGCGTCTCTGTCCCAGGGAAAAAGAACGCGCAAAAGGGTATCGGGCACCACCACATCGCTCCCCGGCGGGCGATTCAGCAGGGCGTTGAAACGTTCCTTCTCCGCCTCCATCTCCCTTTTGAGGTTTTCCATTTCATTCTCGACCTCCATCCGCTCGATCTCCAGGTTCATCACCTCGGTGAGGCCGCTTCCCGCATCCTCCATCGCCGGCATCCCCTCCGTGGTCATGCCCCCCGCGGGAGCCACGGACGGCGAGGAGGTCATTCCCCCCATCCCGGGGTTTGAGGCCGAGGCCGAGGCGACGCCACCCGGTGATGCCCCCCCGGCCGGGGGGGGAGATTCCCCTGCCCCCGACCCTCCCGGAGCCGAGGTATAACGCCCCAGGGCCAGACGCTCCAGCTGCTCAATATACCGTAGATCGCTCGCCGCCCCCAGCATCCGCTGACGGAGCAAACACAAGGCATACCATTGTCGGTACACCTCCATCAGGAGGTCGTTGCGCGTTTGGCGAAACGACTCAAAAGCCATGCGCTCCATCCGTTGCGCCTCCCTGCGCGCCGCCCCGCGCACGCCGGGGGCCGGGAACATCTGCATCACCCGGAACTGCGCCACCTGGCCGCCGCCGGCAAACTCCATCGGACGCGGAAAAACGCCCGCCTCTATGCGTGGGTCCTCTGGTGCACCGGCCTGGGGGAGCTTCTCCCGCGAGGCTTCATAGGCCAGATAAGCCGCCCGGACGGCGGGATGCTGCGCGGCGGCCACCCCAAGGTATACGCCCAGGGAATCCTCCCCCGTCACGCCCCGGGGCCTGGCATCCCCCCCTGCCGGGGAGATCGCCCAAAGAAAAAAAAGAAGAAAAAAAGGTCTCATAAGGATTTATTATCAGGTTGTTTTACATTCTCCCGCCACCAGCATTGCAGCACGGGGACCACAAACATGGTCATGGATTGAATCAACATGCCCCCGAAGGTCGGGATCGCCATCGGAATCATGATATCGGAGCCTTTGCCCGTGGAGGTGAGCACCGGCAGCAGGGCTATCAACGTGGTGGCCGTGGTCATCACCGCCGGACGCACCCGACGCATTCCGGCCTGCACCACCGCCTCGCGGATCTCCTCCTTCCCGCGGGGATTCCGCTCCAGGAACGTCTGGTGGATGTAGCTACCCATGAGCACCCCGTCGTCGGTGGCAATGCCGAAAAGGGCAATGAAACCCACCCAAACGGCAATGCTGAGGTTCACCGGGTGCATCCCAAACGTCTCGCGCAGGGAAACCTCCCCCACCGTAACGTTCAGGAACCAAGGCTCGCCGTAAAGCCACAACAGGATGAAGCCCCCGGCAAAAGCAACAAAGACTCCGGAGAAATGAATCAACGAAGCCGTCAGCGAACGAAAGCGGAAGTACAAAATCCCCAGAATCGCCAGGAGGCAAAGCGGGATCACCACCCGCAAACGAGCCGAAGCACGCTGCTGCTGCTCGTAGTTGCCGGCAAAAACATACGAAGCGCCGGAGGGTAAAACCAATTCGCCCGAAAGGATCTTCTCCCTCAACACCCCCTCGGCCTCGCGCACCACCTCCACCTCCGAGCCGGCTTCCTTTTTGTCGAACACCACATAGCCCGTGAGGAAGGTATCCTCGCTCCGAATCATCTGCGCCCCCTTGGCATAGGTCATCTCGGCCACATCCCCCAGGGGGATCTGTGCCCCCGTGGCCGAAGGAATCAACAAACGACGCAAAGCCTCGGGGTCGTTGCGCAGCTCGCGCGGATAGCGCAGACGCACCGGGAAACGCTCGCGTCCCTCCACCGTGGAGGTAAGCTTCATCCCCCCTACGGCGGCGCCCAGCACGTCCTGGAGATCGGCCACGCGGATGCCATGCCGGGCCATCTCCCGCCGCTTAAGGCGGATCTCCAGGTAGGGAGCGCCCACGGCCCGGTCGTAAAACACGGTGGACGGAAGAATGGACGGCACCTCCCGCAAGGCAGCCTCCAGGGCCTGCCCGGCCTGCTCGACACGCTCCAGGTCGGGCGCCGTGACCTTCAACCCTAAGCTCGAACGCATCCCGGTGGAAAGCATCACCAGCCGCGCAGCGATGGGCTGCAACCTGGGGGAGGAAGTCAGCCCCGCATAACGGGAGGCCCGGACAATCTCCTGCCAGATATCCTCCGTGGTCCGGATGTGCGGCCGCCATTGGCGGAAATAATCCCCCCACCGCCAGGGAACCAGGCTGTCGGGAGGGATTCGGCGGAAGTTTTCGCGGGGATTATACACCGAGCCGTCGATGAGCAGAAACTCCCCCCGGTCGTTCCGGCGGAAACGTTGCCGGCGTCCGTCGGCGTCGAGGATGTATTCCGGACGGTAGTTGATGGTGTTTTCAAACATCTGCACCGGCGCAGGATCAAGAGCCGAAGGAACCCGCCCCCATTTCCCCACCGTAACCTCCACCTCCGGTATGGCCGAGATGCGACGGTCTATCGTTGCCATCATCCGGAGGTTCTGCTCAATGCCCGTATGCGGCATAGCCGTCGGCATCAAGAGAAAAGAGCCTTCGTCGAGGTTGGGCATAAACTCCTGACCCATATTCCGCCAAATGACCAGGCCCGCCGTCAGCGTCAGCAAAGGAAGAAGCATAAATAACCGGCGGTGAGACAAACACCAGCGCAGAAGCGGTTCGTAATACCGCTGAAGCAACCAAAGCAAACCCAGGATAAGCCCCACCCCCGAGACGACAAAGAAGAAGTTGGCCCCCAATCCCGCCTCCGTACCCAAAGGCAACCAATGCCCCGCAAGCAAAAAGAAAGCAACCCCCAACACCAACAAACGCAACACCACCCGCCAACGCGAAGAAAATACCCGCCCGACAGGCAACGGACGCATCACATAATAAGCCAGGGTAGGCAACAGCAGAAATCCCAGCACAAAGGCCGAAAGCAAAGCAAAAGTCTTGGTATAGGCCAAAGGAGCAAACAACTTACCCTCCTGCGCCTCCAGGGTGAAGACCGGCAAAAAGCTGATAATCGTGGTCAACATCCCCACCGACAAAGCCCCGCCCACGTCCTTCACCCCCCGAAGGATCAGCCCCGCAAACGAAGCCTGCGTTTGCTCCCCCCGACGCGCCTCATCCATCTGCCGGACAATGCTCTCCACCAACACCACGCCCACGTCCACAATCACCCCAATGGCAATGGCTATGCCCGAAAGCGCCACGATATTCGCCTCCACCCCCGTATAACGCATGATAAGAAAGGTAGCAGCCACGGCAATGGGTAAAATCCCCGCAATAACGGCCGAGGCCCGCAGGCGAAACACCATCACCACCACCACAATGATGCATATCAATATCTCATGGGTCAAGGCCGTCTCCAAGGTGCCGACGGTTTCCCGTATCAGCCCCGAACGATCATAGAAAGGCACCACGCACACCCTCGATACACTGCCATCCTCCAGGACTTTTTCCGGGAGCGAGGCTTGCATCTCCTCGATTTTCTCCTTCACCCTGCGAATCACCTCCATGGGGTTGGCGCCATAACGCGCCACCACCACGCCCCCCGCAGCCTCCACACCCTCCTTGTCCAGCCCCCCCCGTCGTTCAGCCGGGCCAAGGGTGACAAAGGCCACGTCCCGGAGACATACGGGCAAACCATTGCGCACCACCACCACCGCCTCCTCCAGGTCGCTCACGCTGCCGATATACCCCAAGCCCCTCACCAAGTATTCCGCCTGGTTGATCTCGATGGTCGAAGCCCCCACGTCGAGGTTCGTACGCTTTACCGCCTCCATCACATCCATGACCGAAACGCCGTAGGCTCGCAAAGCCTCCGGACGAACCTCCACCTGATACTCCTTGACAAAGCCTCCCACGGAAGCCACCTCGGCCACTCCCTCGGCAGAAGCAAGGGCATACTTCACATAGAAATCCTGAATCGTCCGCAACTCCCCGGCATCCCATCCCCCGGCGGGTTCTCCCGTTTGGGGATTGCGTCCCTCCAAGGTATACCAGAAGATCTGCCCCAGGGCCGTAGCATCCGGTCCCAGCATCGGACGAACGCCTTCCGGCAAAGCCTCCGGAGCAAGAGCGTTCAACTTCTCAAGCACCCGCGAACGACTCCAATAGAACTCCACCCCGTCGTTGAAAATAATATAGATAAAAGACATGCCGAACATCGAAGTGCTTCGGATCGTCTTCACCCCCGGCACCCCAAGCAAAGCCGTAGTGAGGGGATAGGTTACCTGCTCCTGGACATCCTTGGGCGACTGCCCCATCCACTCGGTAGCAACAATCTGCTGGTTCTCGCCAATATCCGGAATGGCATCCACGGCCACCGGGTCGCGCGGCAGGATCCCCCCAAAGCGATCAAAAGGCGACACGGCAAGACCCCAGATCACCACCACAAGAAGCACCGCCAGCGTGAGCCACCTGTTCTCAAGAAAATACTTTATCATAACTGCAAAACTGTTTTAATTTAAGGATACATCAATCAAAGAAATCAGGATACGCCGGATTACCCGGATAGAAAGCGTGCGGCTAAATCCTTCGCACACAAAGCAGAGCCAGAAAGCCCGCCGAGAGGGACGTGGGATGTCCCGGCAAAGGAATGGGAGGGAAAATAAAGGTCAATGCCCCGTCGCCACCCGGCAAAGGACAGCATAATCCGCCAAAAGGCCATCCGCCACCCGGCATATCGGGCGCAGGAAGAACGAAAGAAACAGGAAGACGAAACGTATCGGTCGCAATCTCAAGGCTGAACTCGGAGCAACAAGGCGTCGCAAACGTCCCCAAAGCCGAAGCTCCCTCGTCCCCTGTCTCCGCCATTGCTCCGCCGCAACAACTCGCCCCCGGCCCGCCGATGCCGACAGACAACAAACGCCCCCGGCAAAAATGAAAAGCCACAACAGGCTGCAAAGCGGTTGCCGACAAAAGGCAAATCAAAACCAAAGACAAAATACGTTTCATAAGCACAAATATAAAAAGATATTCCGGAAGCTATTCGCCAAGGGATGATTCAGTATCGACTTCGCTGCCGGGGAATCCTACAACTACGCCTTTAGGCTTGGAAAAGCCGGTTTGGACATCACACGGCTTGAGTAAGGGTATATCCCGTTTGGCCCCTCCCCCCAAGGGGCGCCGGAGGTGGGGGAAAAAGGCTTCCGGGCCAAGTCCTATACCCAGGCTATCTAAGTCCTATACGTAGGTGGCCTGGGTCCTATACTTAGGTGGCCTAAGTCCTATACTTAGGTAGCCTGGGTCCTATACCTGTTGGGGGGGGGGTCGGATGTCAGAGCATCCGGAGAATCCGCTCGGCCTGGCAGCCGGGCGAATAGGTGGGAAGAAGCATGGAACGTCGGCGGGCGATTTCCTCCGCCCCAAACGGCTCCCGCAGCAACTCCCGGCAGGCGGCAATCATCTCCTTCGCCGTATCGGCCACATGGCAAAGCCGCCCCAGTCCGCTACCCGAAAGCATTAGGCGATTAGCCACGATGTGACGCCCAGCAAAGAGACTGTCCATTAGCTTTAGCTTCAGACCCGTGTCCTGGAAGGTGATCAAAAGGTGCACCTGCGCCTGACACCGGAGGTAGCTCATCCGTTCCTCGTCGGGGTTGGCCTCGATGCGGATGTGGGGATAGGGAGCCGCCGCCGCCCGTATCCGCCCCGAAGGATTCATCCCCGCAATCACGCAAGGACAATCCAGATGGGCGAACACGTGCCGGATCAGGAAAAGCGCCGCATGTTCGTTCTCATACACGGAGAGCTTGCCGTGGTAAAGGATGAAGTCCGAACGCCCCACACCGGAGGTTACTTCCCCCCCGCCATGGAAAGCAGGCACAAACTCCACGCGCCGCCCCGGGAACCGCTCCCGCAGCTCCTCGGCATCGGCCTGCGAGATGGCCAGGATGCCGTTGGCCGCGGCAATCGCCGGCTCGTAGCGTTGGAACCGCCAGGCTTCCACCCGGAGGAAAAGGCGGGTGAGCGGCCAAGGGCAGGCATCGGCCAGCAGACGGTAATAGCGGTGTTCGATATTGGCCTCGCGGTAGAGTTTCAGCCGGTTCGCCAGGCGGGGATCCCTAAGGTAATAGCACGAATGTAATCCCTCAAACAGAATGGGGTAGTCGTCCTGGAGCAAACGCTCCATCAGGCGAGGGTCCTTGCGGCTGTAGACGTTGTAGGGCAGAAGCGTCAGGTTGGTGGCCAAGCCCCTGCGGCGCCTATAGTAATACACCTTTGCACACAGGGCCTCCAACTCCACGGCCGGCGGTCGGTCGTAGGCAAAGCAGTGCAGGAGGATCTTCACCCCCAGTTGATGCAGGGCGACGAGCTTGTAGTAGATGTCGATCACTCCCCCGTAATTGGGTGGGTAGGGGATGTTAAGGGCAATGATGTGCAGGTGTTTTTCCATGACGGGCGAGGATTTGCATGAATTCTTCGGCTTGTTTCCTGCGGGAAAAGGCTTCGGTGATCTCCCTCCGAGGTTCGATGCTCGTGTAGCCTTTTGTCTTCCACTCGGCATAATAACGGCCGAGGAAGGCGCATACCTCCCCGGCATTGCGGGCGGCGGTTCCGGCCCGTGCGCGATGGATGGTCTCCTCCAGGAAACTCTCGTCGCCAGGTACCAAAAGGAGGGGCTTCCCCACGGCCAGGGCTTCGAAGAGCTTGGTGCTCATAATGCCCTTGGGTCCGTTCTCTCCGGCCTTGTTGGCCAGTTGGAGCACTACGGAACTTTGGTTCAGGATGGCCGGGACAGCCTCGGCCGCCACGTATCCGGGGTAGTCCATATAGGCCTCGACGGCATAACGTTCGGCCAGGGCGCGGAGGCATTGGGTGGAGGCCTCATCCGTATACCAGCACAGGCGGAATTCCTCCGCTCGGATCCTTCCTTCCTCCGACAAGCAAGCAATCGCCTCAAAGATACATTCCGGATCCCGCACACCGGCGCTGATAAGGCGTCCGGTATAGGTAAGGCGAAACTGCCTCGTGGCGATCTCCACGGGGTAGAACAGTTCCGGGTCGTAGCCGTTGTAGATCAGCTCCACACAGGGATTAAAGGCCTTCATTTGCTCCACATGCCAGGGCGAAACCGTGGTGATACAGGCTGCCTCGCGCAAGGCCCGGTTTCTGTCGCGCAGGAGTTTCCGTCGGAACGTCCGGATGATCCGCTGATCCAGCCAGGGGAAGGTACGGGGTGGGTTGGCAATGTATTCGTTGGAAGGATATTGCTCGATCAGGTCGCGCAGGTCGGCAATCAAGGGGAGGCCGAAGCGTTGGGCCAGCCTCCGGGCGGCGAAGAGGGGAAAGCTGCGGCAGGTACTGCACAGAATGGCCTCAAAACTCCCGTCTTGGAGCAACTCGGCACCTATCTTTTCCATTTTCCGGTCTTTGCCGTGAAACAGGAAGTCGCCCAGCAGTCCCAGGAGCCACTCCGCTTTCCGGGCTATCCTCCCCTTCATCCGGTAATAGCGGATGTAACGCACCGGCACGCACCGGGCCAGGAATGTAAACGTAGAGTCGCGGACCTCTTCCGTCAGGACCACGGCTTCCCATCCGGCACGCGCCAGGTATTTACAGAGATAGCCCATACGCGGCCCGAAGGCAGGTGGGAACAGATCGCAAAGAATCAGTATTTTCATTTCTCCAAGAGGTGGGTTAGCAGGTAAGGATAGAGGTCCCCCAGGTAGCTGCCTGAGCCTTCCCTCAGCGATGTATTATGCCACAGGAGGGAAAGCTCGCCACCCACCCTCTTTACCTCATGGGCGAGGCGAAGGCAGAAGGCAAAGGCCTCCCGACGGGAAAGCCCCATGTATTTCTCCTCTTCCAGGCTGCAATCCATCACCGTAAGCGGGTGGAGGCAGAGGGAGGTGAGCCGGCGGGTGCGGGGATTGATCCAGGAAACCGGATAGGAAGTGCCCAGGCGGAAGCCTGCCCTGTCGGCATAGCCGAGGGTGAAGTCCTCGCTAAAGGCCTGCTTCTCCAGGCAGTCCATGTCGTCCGGTTCGCGGCAAGCGAGGAAGTGATGGCGATTGAAGCTTACCGTATGCCCCAGGCATTGCTCCAGCCGACGCTTTTCCCCGGCAAGGAGTGCGGGATGTATCCCTGCCTCATAGCTGGCATGCAGCCCGATTTCTCCTCCCTGCCTCCGTATCTCGGCCATAAGGCGGAGGATGTCTTTGTTCCGCAAGTTGTAATGCGGTTTGTCTTCCGGCAATCGCCCTCCGGCCTTAAAGAAGAAAACGGAGCGGGCCATGTGTTTGTCCATAAGCCGCCGGTCCTGCTGAAGCATCTGGGGGAAGGTGTAATACGGGTCTTGCACCGGATGCCCTGTCTTCCCCTTGAGGGAGCGCACGAGGCCTCGTTGGTCAAGGATAGAACGGAGGAATCCTTTCCAGGAACGGTACAGGAACGGGGCGTCTACATCGTGCGTGAGGAAGATTTGCCGAATCTCCGCCGGGAGTTGCGGCAATCCCAGGCGTTTGCGCAGGAACAGCCGGTAGTGGTCTATCAGCGGGCGATGGAGGAAGCCTGCGCGGAAAGGCAGGGATTCTTTGCCGGGAAAACGTCCGTGGACGTCGCGCACCTGTGGTCGCATCATCTCCTCGTAGCGGGTTATCAGGAAGTAGGCGCCGGCAATCAGGTCGGCATGGATCACCCAGGTGCGCCCCCGCTGTTCCTCCCTGGCCTGGCCAAAAAGGACCGGCAACCCCTCTATCTCCTTCAAAGGCAGGCAAGGCAGGGAGGCCGGCGTGGCATACGTCCCCGGATTGAAAAACCCGGAGGGGATAATCACCAGCGCATAACGGGAAAAATGATCCGGATCGTCGGTATAGCCCACAGACGGTGCATGGCGGGCAGCGACGTCGTCGTCTCCCAGCAGGAAACGGATCAGGTAAGACAGGATTTCATTCATATCCGATGATGCAGTTTTACGAGGACTTTATCCCATAACCCGATTTTCCCCCTGCTTATTGTGAAGTAGGGCGTCTGAACGGCACCGAACTCCCGGAAAAAGCGTTCTACGCCGGGAAGCATCGAGCCTTCAAAGTCGAAGTGGTTGGTGTATGCTGAAACAAACCGGATGGCTTCCCACAAAACGAGGGCCTGCGCTCCCGAATCCCGCAGGGCCGGGTGGGCGCCTCCCGCCAGGTAATAGGCCGAGCTTTCCTGACAGACAATAAAGGCCACGGCATGTAGACGCCCGGTCTCGTCGTAAGCACCCCAGAGACTACCCTGCCTACGCGTGCAACATACGTTTATCAGGCGCTTCAGCAGGTCGGTATGCAAGGGCTTTAATCCCTGGCGTTCAAATGTGAGGGAATAGATGCATAGGAAGTCTTCTACCGGAATATCCTGCCTTACGGTCAGGCGGTGCCTGGTTGCTTTGGCGATTTGCCGCCGGAGGTGTACGCTCATATTCTCCTTCAGGCGTTCGGTTTGGCCTATATTATGCAGCAGGTAGGTATAGCGGGTAGTCTGTCGGTAGCCTGCCCAGTAAAACGGCAACCAGTCGGTTACCTCGTAATGGAAATTTTGCAGGAAAGCCCTGTATCTTCTTAATTCTTCCACAAACACCTTACAAATCTCCTGACGTTGCCCTAAAGCGGTTGTGTATTTGGTATCGCCGGATTCTGCAGCAAACCAGACGCCCATGGTTTGGGTGTAGGGCGGCATGGAAACGATTCCCGGCAGGGGGAGGTAAAGGGGCATGGCTGCACGGATACGTCCTTTTTCTTCGTACAGCAACACATCCCATTGCGTCCCGCAAACCGCATCCAGCCACCAAGCTCTCGAAAAAACCGGGATAGTAGCCTCCGTGCGGCAGAGGGAGCGGTATTTGTCTTTGCCTGTCAAGTCTTGAGGGCTGCGAAGATAAGGTTGGAGAGTTCTTCCCCCAGTTCGGGATTATCGGCAATACACTGTTTGGCAGCATCTCGCCCCTGTCCAAGTTTGGCATCGTTGAAACTGTACCACGAACCGCTTTTCTTGATGATATTCTGTTCTACGCCCAGGTCGACGATTTCGCCGGTGCGCGAGATCCCTTCGCCGAACATGATGTCGAACTCGGCTTTGCGGAAGGGAGGGGCCATTTTGTTTTTCACCACTTTTACCCGCACCTGGTTGCCTTTCACTTCTTCGCCGTCCTTGAGTTGGTTGATGCGGCGGATGTCAATGCGCACGGAAGCATAGAATTTCAGGGCATTTCCTCCGGTTGTTGTTTCCGGATTGCCGAACATGACACCGATTTTGTCGCGTAATTGATTGATGAAAATACACGTAGTATTCGTTTTATTGATCGCTCCCGTGAGTTTGCGCAAGGCCTGCGACATGAGGCGGGCTTGCAGTCCCATCTTGCTTTCTCCCATTTCGCCTTCCAACTCGGCCTTGGGCGTAAGGGCGGCCACCGAGTCGATCACGATAATATCTACGGCCGAGGAGCGAATCAATTGTTCTGCAATTTCCAGGGCTTGCTCGCCGCTATCGGGCTGCGAGATATAAAGGTTGCCTATATCCACGCCCAGTTTTTCGGCATAAAAGCGGTCAAAGGCGTGTTCGGCATCAATAAAGGCGGCTACTCCGTCTGCCTTCTGCGCCTCGGCAATGGCATGGATAGCCAGTGTCGTTTTGCCCGAAGATTCCGGCCCGAATATTTCAATCACTCGTCCACGTGGATATCCTCCAATCCCCAATGCCGCGTTCAGGGCTATCGAACCGCTGGGGATTACCTCTACTTGCTCGATCGTATTGTCGCCCATTTTCATGATAGAGCCTTTTCCGTAGGTTTTTTCAATCTTGTCCATTGCTGCGCGGAGCGCTTTCAACTTGTCGGCATTCCCGGCCGACGCTTTTCCTTTCTCGGATGTTTCTTCTTTTGTCATTGCTTTTGAATTAATTTAAATCTTATGGTTCCCATTCGTTAGGATTCTTCTGTTATGGTTCGTTCCTCCTTACAGTTCCAGATCCACATTCCATCTTTCCTTCCAGGGCAATCCCTGCCTGTTCAGTTCCTCCATGAAGGGGTCGGGATTCAGCTCTTCTACGTTCCATACGCCCGGCTTCTTCCATACGCCCTGCATGAAGAGTTTGGCTCCGATCATAGCAGGTACGCCCGTGGTATAACTTACGGCCTGTGCGCCTGTTTCCTTATAGGCTTCCTCGTGGCTACAATTATTATATATGTAGTACGTGCGTTCTTTTCCGTCTTTCAGCCCCCGTATACGGCAACCGATAGAGGTTTGTCCGGTATAGTTTTCGCCCAGGTCCCCGGGATTGGGCAATACGGCTTTGAGGAATTGGATGGGTACGATCTCCATGCCATTGTAACGGACAGGGTCGATGCGGCTCATTCCTATATTTTGTATCACCCGCAGATGGGTGAGGTATTCCTGGCCGAAAGTCATCCAGAAACGTGCACGTCGCAGGCTGGGGAAATTCTTCACCAAGCTCTCCAGCTCTTCGTGATACATCAGGTAGGATTCTTTCGGCCCGATTTCCGGATAGTTCAGGGTTTGGTGTACGGAGAGGGGTTCTGTTTCCCGCCACTTGCCGTTTTCGTAATATTTCCCGCGTTGGGTGATTTCGCGTATATTGATTTCCGGATTAAAGTTGGTCGCAAAGGCTTTGTGATGGTCGCCCGCATTACAGTCCACAATATCCAGGTATTGTATTTCGTCAAAATGGTGTTTAGCGGCGTATGCTGTATATACGCCTGTGACACCGGGGTCGAATCCGCACCCCAGGATAGCTGTCAGCCGGGCCTTTTCAAACCGGTCTTTGTAGTCCCATTGCCAACTGTATTGATACTTTGCTTCCTCGGGCGGTTCATAATTGGCCGTATCCATGTAGCTTACTCCACAGGCCAGGCAAGCCTCCATGATGGAGAGGTCCTGGTAGGGAAGGGCTAAGTTTACCACCAAATCAGGTTTAAACGCCTGAAACAATGCAATGAGTTCCTCCCGTTTATCGGCATCTACTTGCGCGGTGTGTATTTTTATATTGGTTATATCTGCCGCAATTTTGTCGGCTTTACTTTGGGTGCGTGTAGCAATCAGAATGTTGGTAAATATATCTGCGTTCATCGCCATTTTCTTTACGGTAACGTTACTGACGCCGCCTGCCCCTATTACTAAAACTTTTCCCATGTATGCATGTGTGTTTGATTTTGATATAGTATACTAAATAGCAGGGCAAATGTAAGACTAATCCTCCGATTAATCCGTGTCCGGACCCGAATTTCTGATCCGGGCACGGTAAAAATACGGAATGATATCCAAACGAATACTTCCCCTATATTTTTCCATCACATTTAGGTTTTATATAAAACCAATTATGTAGATTTGTGCGATTTTATTTTTATTGTGACTTTTAACTATATTAATCATTCTAATTTTACAATTCATGAAAAAGTTATTTATTTTAGGAATTATTTCTTTTTTTGCGGTAGCTACCAGTGCGCAGGAGATTTTTCAAAAGGGAACTAATGTCGTAAATCTCGGTATAGGTGTGGGATCCCACATTCCGATTCAAGCCTCTTTTGAGCATAGTATTATAGATGGGTTAATCAAGGGAGAAAACGGGGCCATCGGTGTTGGAGGCTACACCGGATGGTATTCCTACAGTGACTCCTACACAGAAGGTAAAGTATCCTATAGCAATTTTGTGCTGGGAGTAAGGGGTGCTTTCCATTATCAGTTTGTTGATAAGTTGGATACGTATGCCGGCGTGATGTTGGGATACGACATCGTTTCCTCCAAATGGAAAGGCTCCGGAGCCTTTGATGGAAGCGTTTCCTCCAGCGAAATTTCTACTTCCGCCTTCGTAGGTGCCCGCTATTACTTCACCCCCTCGATTGCAGCCTATAGTGAATTAGGTTATGGTATTTCTTATCTGAGCCTTGGGGTGGCTTTGAAGTTCTAATATCCCTCTTAGTCATATTTGTATGGACGGCACATATCTCAAAGATGTGTGCCGTTTTTCTAAAATATCTCCTTATTTTTGCCATCAATAATATTTTTTCCATGAAAAAGAATGTTGTAACCTTTGGAGAAATCATGCTCAGGCTTGCTACGCCCGGGTATCTCCGTTTCAATCAGAGCAATTCGTTTAGCGCTACTTTTGGGGGAGGCGAGGCAAACGTGGCTGTTTCGCTGGCCAACTACGGGATACCTGTGTCGTTTATTTCCCGTCTGCCCGAAAATGACATCGCCCGTGCATGTGTGATGGATTTGCGTAAATATGGCGTAGATACTTCCCACATCATCTACGGCGGCGAGAGGCTGGGTATTTATTATCTCGAAACCGGAGCTGTGGCACGCGCCGGCAAAGTGGTGTATGACCGCGCTCATTCGGCTATTTCGGAAATCAAACCGGGTATGATTCCCTGGGATGAGGTACTGAAAGAGGTAGCCTGGTTTCACTGGACAGGCATCACACCGGCTATATCGGAGGGCGCTGCCGAGGCTTGTCGCGAAGCGATCGAAACAGCCAACCGACTGGGGGTAACGGTGTCGTGCGACTTGAATTACCGGAAGAACTTGTGGAAATACGCTAAAAGCGCCTCGGATGTGATGCCGGAATTGGTGGCCGGGTGCGACATTATCCTGGGGAATGAGGAGGATGCAGAAAAGGTGTTCGGCATCAAACCTCAAGGGTTCGATGTGACGCATACCGACGGCTACGTGAATGCCGCAGGGTTTGAATCGGTCTGCTCGCAACTGATCGCCCGCTTCCCTCGCGCCCAAAAGGTAATCATTACCTTACGTGGTTCCGTCAATGCCAATCATAATACTTGGGCAGGGGTGCTGTATGCCGACGGAAAACTGTATCAGTCGCGCCGGTATGACATCACGCATATTGTCGACCGCGTAGGAGGGGGAGATTCCTTCATGGGAGGACTTATCTATGGATTACTCACCTATGCGGACGACAACCAAAAAGCCCTTGATTTTGCCGTGGCCGCCTCCTGCCTGAAACATACCATTTATGGAGACTTTAACCAGGTGAGCGTAGAAGAAGTTGAAAAATTAATCGCGGGAGATGCCTCCGGAAGGGTTAGCAGATAATGGCGCGATTCAATAAATTACACGTATTAAATACAATGGTGGATACCGGCATGGTCCCGGTGTTTTATCATTCGGATGCAGAAGTGGCCAAACGAGTGGTAAAGGCTTGTTACGAAGGGGGCGTTCGGGCCTTTGAGTTTACCAACCGAGGCGATTTCGCACAAGAGGTTTTCAGCATATTGGCAAAATATGTATCCAGAGAATGTCCTCAACTCATTCTGGGTATCGGCTCCATTGTTGATGCCCCTACCGCAGCATTGTACATCCAAATGGGAGCGAACTTTGTGGTAGGGCCATCCTTCAACCCCGAAATAGCCAAAGTATGCAACCGCCGGCTGATACCCTATACGCCCGGGTGCGGTTCGGTATCGGAAATAGGCTTTGCACAGGAGGCGGGGTGCGACTTGTGCAAGGTATTCCCGGCCGATAGCGTAGGTGGCCCCTCATTTGTCGGCAACCTGAAAGCGCCGATGCCCTGGTCGCTGATTATGGCAACCGGCGCCGTAGAACCTACGGAAGAAAACCTCGCGGCATGGTTCAATGCCGGAGTTACCTGCGTAGGAATGGGATCAAAACTATTCCCCAAAGAAGCGGTTGCTTCAGGCAACGGGGAAGCGATTACTTCACTCTGCCGGGAAGCGCTCGCTATCATCAATAAATACCGGAAAACATGAAACCATTTTTAGACACAAATTTCCTGTTACAAACGGATACGGCCATTGAATTATATCACAAACATGCCGCCGGAATGCCTATCATTGACTATCACTGCCATCTCAACCCGCAGATGATTGCCGAAGACTACCGCTTTAAAGACCTGACCGAAATCTGGCTGGGGGGCGACCACTACAAGTGGAGAGCCATGCGTGCCAACGGCGTGCCCGAAGACTTCATCACGGGCGATAAGCCTTCCTGCGAAAAGTTTCTTAAATGGGCGGAGACCATGCCTTATGCCATGCGCAATCCGCTTTATCATTGGACACACCTGGAATTGAGCCGGATTTTCGGCATCAACAAGGTGTTGAATCCTTCCTCTGCACGTGAAATATACGATGCCTGTACAGCGATGCTGCAAACGCCGGATTTTAGCGCCCGGAGTATCATGCGACGGATGAACGTGGAGGTGGTGTGCACAACCGATGACCCGGTGGATTCCCTGGAATATCACCTTGCCGTCAAAGCGAGCGGCTTCCCCACAAAAGTATTTCCTACCTGGCGTCCCGACAAAGCCATGGCCATAGAAGACCCTTCGGCTTATAATGCTTATGTTGACCGGCTGGAGCTATCTTCCGGCATCTCTATCCATTGCTTCGACCACTTGCTGGAAGCACTCCGGATACGGCACGATTTCTTTGCCTCCGCAGGCTGCTGCGTATCCGACCATGGGCTGGAAACCTTCTACGCTACGCCCTACTCCGAAGCGGAGATACGCGCCATCTTCTCCAAGGTGCGCGCAGGGAGAAGTGTCGATAGCACAGAAATGGATAAGTTCCGCTCCGCCATGCTTTACGAAGGAGGCCTTATGGATGCACGTGCCGGATGGGTACAGCAGTTTCACGTAGGAGCGATACGGAACAACAATACGCTTATGTTTAAAAAGCTGGGGCCGGATACCGGCTTCGATGCTATTTACGACCACAACTTCATCGCCCCGATGAATCGTCTCTTAGATCGTTTGAACACCGAAGGATTGCTGGCAAAGACCATTCTCTACAACCTCAATCCGCGCGACAATGAACTGTTGGCGACCAACGCTTACAACTTCAACGACGGATCAACGCCGGGGAAGATGCAATTCGGAGCGGCCTGGTGGTTCCTCGACCAACTGAAAGGAATGGAAAATCAAATCAACGCCCTGTCGGCTGAAGGGCTGCTAAGCCGTTTCGTGGGTATGCTGACGGATTCGCGCAGCTTCCTTTCCTATCCGCGTCACGAGTATTTCCGCCGTCTCTTGTGCAATCTGCTGGGGAACGAGGTGGAGAATGGCGAACTTCCCGCTTCCGAGCTTCCCTTTATTGGGCAAATGGTAGAAAATATCAGTTATTATAATGCAAAGAATTATTTTGGATGGGATTTGTGAGAATCTTAATGTTTGTTTTTTAATCTTCGTATATCATGTTTGGAACACGTAAAATTTTACTTTTCGCAGTCTGTATCTTGTTGGGCTTAACGGCTGCGATGGCTCAAAACAGCCCGATCTTGTTGTTCCCGGGCAATGCTCCCGGAGAAACAACTCAACTCATGGAGAGTGCCGACAGGGACGGCGGAAATACAGGGGGAGAATCTGTGCTTCGCATCATGAATGTGAGCGAACCGACCATCACGTATTACCCGGCACCCAGGGAGACGGCAAATGGCGCAGCCGTCATCGTCTGCCCCGGAGGGGGATATAATCTCCTGGCCTACGACCTGGAAGGCGATGAAGTATGCGAATGGCTGAATGAATTGGGTATTACGGCCGTTTTACTTAAATACCGCGTGCCGCGTCGAAAGGGGCGTGAAAAACACGAAGCGCCTCTGCAAGACGTGCAGCGTGCCATAGGATACGTACGTGCTCATGCCGAGGCTTATGCCGTCAAGCCTGCCCGCATCGGGGTGATGGGCTTCTCGGCCGGGGCACACCTGTCGGCAACGGTAAGCAACAACTTCTCAAGGCGTACGTATCCTCCGGTAGATGCGTCCGACAGGGTCAGTTGCCGGCCTGATTTCTGCCTGTTGGTTTACCCGGCCTATTTAGATGCGGATTCCTTCCGGATTGCTCCGGAGCTGAAGGTCTCTTTGCAAACTCCTCCTACCTTGATCATCCAGGCGGAAGACGATAAATCATACATCAACAGTAGCCTCTTTTATTATTATGCCCTGAAAGAGGCCGGCGTTCCGGCCCGGATGCATTTGTATAGCAAAGGCGGTCATGGATACGGGCTGCGTGACACCGGTGTTGCGGTGAACGAATGGCCTGCCAGGGCAGAAGACTGGTTCCGCGAAATCGGTATTATGGATTAACGGAAAATATAACCTAACGAGAAAGTCAGGTTGTTTTGAAAAACGGAAGATTCGCCTTCCGTTTTTTTTGTTTGCTGATAGATGATTCCGGGAAGAGCCGTAATAGAGAAGAAAACGCCTTTATATTCCACGCTTATTCCGGTGTTCACTCCCAGGTCGAAAGGTCGTACCCGTTTTGGGTTTATGGCGGCAAATTCCTCTTCCAGTCTTTCGCTTGAGAGCTTATTACACAAACGAAAATCGAGCGTCGGGCCTCCATATACCGTCATCTTCACTCCTGCAATGGGAATATTAAAGGCAACATCAAACGAAGGTTGGAGGGAGTAACTCCTTAATCTGTGCTTTTGAAGGAATAACCCATCCAACAGTTCCGAATAAAATGAGCCTCCTTCGTAGGCAAAAGCAACCTCCGGACGAAAGGAGAAACGCTGATAAAACGGTATATCTGCCAAAACAGCCGCACTATAACCCAAACAAGAACCCGACCAATAATCCAAATCTATTTTCTGAACCAGCGACGAACGGGCTATCCCTGCCCGTACGCCCCAGTATATCCCGGCAAAGGCGGGCGAGGAGAAAATAAGCGTCAGTCCAATGAGCCATCCGGCTCTGCCTATAGGTGTTATCATGTTGTATGTTGTTATATTTTTGATGTATAGATGTTGTTTATACAAACCGTATTTTCTTGTTGATCGGGCATCCGTACTGCATAAATGATTGTTGTTTAAACGCGAAGATATGTTTTTTTTTCATACTTGTTTGCCAACCCCAACAATTTTCAAGCGTGTCTCACTTGTGGGCACAAGCGAGCCTCACTTGTGGGCACAAGTGAGACACGCTTGTGGGCTCAAGTGAGGCACGCTTGTGGGCACAAGTGAGATGCACTGCTTTTGGGCATAGCCATTGGAGGGGGGGGGATGGGTCGGGACGGCCTTCGTATGTAGCCTGATCGCCCTGATGCATCAACGATACAATAATTGTATAAGTTCTGCTTTTGAAATTTGAGTTTTAATATTTTTCGTCTCTAAAAATAAAAGTTTTTTTAATATATCACTATCTACATCTTTTTTCCATCGGATAAACCTATTGGATAGGTATCATCCAATGATTCTATTAATTTACCGTTTAAAATAGCTATTTGATTCGCCACAACGTTTAATTTTATTTCTTGTGTTTTATCAACATGATCACCGGGTTGGATTCTTCATCCAGTCCGGCGGCAATTTCTTTTAGCCGGCCTTTGAGTTTTCCGTTTTTGTAAGATGCAGCAAGCAACGGGGCTTCCAAACTTTGCCAGGATGCAATTTCATCATTTACGGGGATTGTTTTCATATTGACTGATATTTTTCCGGAATAATCGTCGTTATACACCGTATATCTGAATAGGGCCTTTTCCTGTTTGTCGTACACCAAATTGGTAGTTGGAAATCCTGTGTTCGAAGCCCAGTCATATTCTTTTTTTACCGTTTCCATGAAATAGTAACGGTCGGTAAGAATACTCAAAAAAAGGAACACTTCCGGATCCATAGACTGCACAGACGGCGTTCTTGCCATGAATGGTATCATCGTATGATCGGACTGATATTTATATACCGTATCGGCTGACTGTTCTACAAGTATCCAATCATTAAAGTACGGGATGATCGGATTATAGTTGCCGGGCGATATACCATACGTCATATTATTTTCTTCATCTCTCTTTTCCAGCACAATAGAGATTTTCTCTTCAAATGGAATCCGAATCTCGTTGGTAAGACTACCATCTTGTTTAGATATAATTTTAAATGGCGGCCGATCTGTTACCCAAGAATTATTGCCTATCAACTTTTCATGATCAAAATCGTACATATGAGCGAAATAAATCACATCATTTTGCTTAAGGCTTCGCTTAAAATTCCCTTCCAAATCATACACTAGTATTTTTTTTGTATAATGATCGTGCACAAACATTTCTTCGCTGTTCTCATCCAGTACAATTCTTTGAACAAATGTATATTCCTCGCCACCCTGTCCTTTGCGGTTTATTTTTCGCAAGCCTTTACCGGTTTTTCTGTCGAAGAGGAAAATATCCCCGTCGTTTACATAGTTTCTTGCAGCCAGCATATTCTTGCCGATAGCCAATACCAGACCCTGACAAAGGAAAGTATCGGTTGTCTCCAGTGGAATGTATTCCACATCCATAAAGTCTTGAAGGATGAGTTTCTTTTCAGGATACTTTGCCGTAACATCGACAGTGATGAAGTCATCCGTTGCTTGTTTGTTTCCTCCGCATCCTGCCATTAGAAACAGGATCATTGCTGAAATTGTAAGTGTATGTTTCATAAAGTTCTAATTTATACTACATCTCCTGAAGGAGACTTGTGATTTATTTTTTATTTTATTGTTTCACATGGCAAAGATCAAGACGACCAATAATTATTTCATAATCGGATGGTGGTGGGCAAAACCACTGATAAATACAGGTACTGCATGGTGCCTGATTACGGATACGAAGCCAGGATTTTCCCTCTTCCACTTCTTTGTATATAATTTCATGAATACTGTGCGTACATATGTTACCCAATGCAAGGTGGTTTACATTAGCATAAATATCACCATTAGGCATGACATTAACTTTCCAAAAGTCGTAAATATTCATTGCTTGATTAGCAAAAAAATCTTCTATGGACATGGAAGTAGACAAAATATCTTCTTTAGTAAGAAAAACATTTTCCTCAAAAAAATCAATATTATCTCCGGTATATATAGGTTTCAACTGATATTTTTCAATCCCAAACTGTTCAACAAGTTGCTTCGCTTGTTGGCAGTCGTCCAATGATGATACCTCAAAAACATATTCGATCGGTAGAGTTTGATTAAGTAGCAGTTGTCTTGAATGGCCCAATTGTAGCATGTCCACCGGAAAATGAACCAATACGCTGTATGAAAAATTATTCTCAAAAGTCGGTTGTAAAGATATAACATTTGTACAGGGGCATATCAGATTTTTCGATGAAGGAAGCTGATCGAGAAAAGATAATAATTCAACATAATCCACAACATTTTCCAAATTTCCAACGACGTTAATGGTCAAATTCCCTGGCAATGATTGCAGAAAAGGGATCAAATTAGTTATATTCGTACTATGATCTACGTAGATGCTGATTTCGGATAGAAATTCCAATATTTTTTTACCTGATGCGAAATTATGTTTTTTGCATAATGCACGAATATCACCTGACAGATTGAAAAAAGGTAATAATTGAACAGGTTTACCTTTCGATAAATCAACATCAATTACATCTCCCATGTATTTCCCGCGAAGTTCCCTGATAAAATCATTGATCTCTTTTTGCTTAAATTGTTCATTTGTTAATAAAACGACCCCACAATTTTCCTCCTGAACTATTTCTCTTAACAATTCAATTACTTTAATCTTATCCGATTCTATGAATACTCCGTCCAAAGTATTATACAATAAAATACAATTATCAGTAATACAAATATATACGTATGGTTCTATTGTAAACCAATAATTGGTTAAGTTTTTTTTAGATATCATATAATTATTACATTTTCTATTACTGAGGAATAATCTTTGGGGTATTTTTCAAGAAAAGAAATAATGCGATACAATTTATTTTGAAAAGCATCCGAATCATGAAATTCTTCACAGAAAAACTCTTCCATATCCAATTTATCCAGAATGTTATTTTTCAAAAGAAATAAACAAATACCACAAAACCTGTTAACATAGCAGTGTTGACATTTTTCTTTAACGTGTTCATAATAAAAATTGTATTGACGCGTAATTTCAGGTATATCAATTTTTATATTTTCATCCACATCTCCTATGGAAGATTTATAACAACTGACTTTTTCGCATAGTGTCAATTTATTGTTTCTTGTCAACATGACTTTCTTCCCAAAAGGCAAACAAGTGTTTGACGGCACATATTTTTTCTCCCCAGGAAATAAGTCAGTTATGCTTGAAATATAATAATTGATTGAATAGTATTTCAATAAATTGGCTAATTCTGTATATAGTAATAACTCCTCATGAGGTAATTGATTGGATTCTTCAATTAGATATTCGGCTTCACTTCTTCTTTTATTATGATACATCCTCTGATAAAGTACTTCTTTATCAGGTACCACATCATTTGGCGCCAATTCTGCGATTCTTGGGATTTTATGATACCGGGAATAAATAAATTCATAGATGTCTTTTACCGAATTTCTATTGTGTAAAACAGCATTGAAGTTTACATATTCAGCAAAATATTCGGGATAATCTCTCTGAACCATGTCTATATTTTCAATTACTTTCCGGAAAGAGTTTTCTTTATTTCCTCTAAAAAAGCGATAGCTATGATTGCTTTCATTCCCATCCAAACTTATAAGCAACTGAAATTTATTTTCAACTAAAAAATGAATATATTTATGTAGCAAGGTAGCATTTGTGGTCATATTATACACAATTTCCATCTCTTTTTCAGATTTCAGTTGATTGACAATGTCAACTATTTGCTTGATGAAATTCCCATTAAAAAGTGGCTCACCGCCGTGAAAACTTATATATAGTTTGTTTTTTTTACTTTTATGTTTACATTCAAAAATGTATTTCAGTAAAGTGATGGCATGATCAATATTGATGTTTTTCTGATTCCTTACATCAAACCCTTCATAAAAATCACCAAACGAACAATATGAGCAATCCAGATTGCAAAAGTCCGTCGTTTCAAATACAATCTGTGGGGTTTGAGTGATATTATTTTTCACTATTGACTCGTCTATTGTACCAAAATTGATTGGCTTTTGTTTTGAGAAAAAACCGTGATTTTTCAAATATGTATATTTTTTCAAATAATACGGATTGACATTCGTTGATTTTTCATAAGCCTTCTTGAATTCAGGATGTATTAACATAGATAATCTGAATTGAGGATTATACATATATGAATTGTCATGTTCTGATGTATGAATAAGCGTTTGAATCATGGTTGGTTAGTTAACGTTTACATTTCCAACCAGTAAATTCGTTACTGGTTGGAAACACTTGTTACAAAACTCACATAAATATGCCACTCGAACCGAGTTGAGTTTCTACTCAGAGTAGTAGGTTTAGTATGCAACAGCGGAACTACTTCCTGTATTGACACGTGTGGTCAAGTGATCCCAGCCACCAGCGCAGCCACATTTACAACTACAACCACCTTTTAAAGCGTTCAGTTCACGCTTTTCTAATTCAGTTTTCCTGAATTCATTCAATTTAAGTTTACCTAAAGATTTCATTTCTTTTGTGATTTAAAATTAAACAATAAATTATCGGTTTCAAATTTAGTGTTTTTTTTTAGGCTATCAATAGCCCAATTGAGCCTATTGGGATATTTTTTATAATACTGTTGCCATCGTCCAAATGTCGTTGTATGCGCTGCAACATGTCTTCTGTGAGCGAAACCCGCTTTTTTTTGCGAGGTAGCTCTTCAGTGGGTTGGACTTCGATATTCTGTTTGGAATAAATCCTGTGATGATGTCGGGCAAATTCAATTGCTTCCTGCATGGAATGTACATTCAGTCTGGAAAACAACTCTTTTACCTGATTACGTATCGTGTTGTACCCTTTGTGTAAACAGTTGGCTATTTCCTTTGTCGTTTTACCTTGTTCGGCAAGCATCAGTATTGCTCTCTCACACTCAGTAAGCGGCTCTTTCGTTTTCTGTTTCCATTGATTTGTTTTGATGTCATACTCTTCGTATACCAGTCCGTCTTTGCTGTACATGCACAGATTCCTCACCTCTTTGATGGTCGAACTCTCTATGAAGCAAATCAAATAGCACAATTTATCGTCTTCCCCAACGGGGTTCATCCGGTGATATACCATTTATGGCAAAGGATAGGTAAGGAATGGATAACTACGCTGTAAACGGAATGTACAGGAGAAATAATATATTTCATCCCGTTTTCCTTCAAAACCTTTAAGATGCCGTAAAACAGCATTATAAGTATCTATCCACAAAGGTAAATCTTCGGGATAAACTATTTTGGAGTAAAACCTCAATCCTTCTCTAAGAGCATCTTCTTCAGAGCATCTTCTACAGAATAGCCGCATAGAAAAAGACCATCAGGCTTAACATAGCAAAATTGTTTTCGCGGGATGTCCAACATACAGACACATCCCGTGATAATAGAAGAAAACATATCGAAATCTCTAATGAATGAAGGAATCCGAGCGTGAAAGAGGAGTTCGGGGAATACCTGGTCGGACGTAATGGCTCCACGCCTGTTTCCATGGCCTTGGCTTAGCTGCTTTATGATCCGTTGTTCCAGTTCTTCTCGACTGAAACCTGTTTCCGGCGATCGCAGTCGCTTTGCTGCGAAATCGCAGCCGCTCGGCTGCGAACTTGCAGCCGCTCGGCTGCGAAAGTGCAGTCGCTCGGCTGCGAAAGTGCAGTCGCTCGGCTGCGAAATCGCAGCAAACCGGCTGCAACACTTCGACAGCCACAGGGAAGGAAGAAATAGGCACGATGCCCGATGAATTTGAGGCGATGTTTCTTCTTCATGCCGCACAGTTTTGCCGATTTCTTTCAGGTAAGCATTGGTATTCGATTTCCTCCGCCTCACTCAAACTTGGAACTGGAATGGATTATATGGAGAAAAAGTATCCGTCGTGGAGCAAACGGTCGTATTTTTCTTTGTTGAAACGGTAATAGTAAGCGCCTTTGCGGGAAGAACTCTTGTCTTTCTCTTCCAATTTTTCGAGAATGTCCATCTCCAACATCTTGTAGCGGAAATTACGCTTGTCCAAAGGCTGCTGATGGATGGCTTCATACAAAGATTGAAGTTGAGGAAGGGTGAATTTCTCAGGCAAAAGGTTAAAACCCACAGGACGAGTGGCCGTGCGACGACGCATCAAACGCAACGTGTCCGCAAGAAACTGATTGTGGTCGAGCGTCAATGTCCCCACCTCACGGATATTCACCCATCGGGCATTGTGCCTCTCCTCCAACGTCTTGTCGTAAAGCTCCATGTCAATCAAAGCATAGTACACCACCGAAACCACCCGCTCGCCAATGTCGCGCCCCACCTCGCCATAAGTCCCCACCTGCTCCATATACACCTGCTCTATGCCGGTGTACTCCAGCACAACACGCGCAACCGTTTCATTCAAACTCTCCGCCTTCCGGACAAAACCCCCAAGCAACGAACGCTCGCCTTTCAATGGCTCAAACTTTCGCCTGGCAATCAAAACGTGAATGGCATTCTCCTTGAATCCCAAGATAATGCAATCGACGGAAAGCAATACCTTATCTTCGTGTTGATAAAAACGCTCCATAGATTTTCGATACCAATCCGCCCAGGCCCTTCGCCCCGGGGTGACGCCGCACATACCAACGCAAAAGCCCTATGAAACCCAAAGAGGCAAACAGGATGGAAAGAAAAAGAATCAATAATCCCCAACCCCCGGAACCCCCAAAGCCTATGGCCGTGAATACAATCAAATGTATCAACATAATAAGCCAAAAGGAACCGGAAAGCAATCTCGCCCATCTCATTCCGCAGTTCCTCCCCTTGGTTGGTCGGCTTGGGATGCGCCAAGGAACGGAAGGATCTCCTTTTCGTAGATTTCCCTGGCAAGAATGCGGTAGTGAGGCGCATAATGCGCTTCAAAGCGTTCGCTGTGATCCCCCTGATACACCCCCCGACGGAGATTTTCCTCGATCGCCTTGCGGTCCTGCTCGTAACCGGGCAAGCCGGCGTACACGGGACGAAGGATGGCTTCGATCGCCTCCCATTGACGCTTCCACTCCTTAAGAGAAGGCCCCCGATGGCCGTTGACGCTACGGACAAAGGCATCGAAATAAACGGAATAAGGCACCAGGCCCATCTTAATGACAGAGAGATTCACGCGATAGAAATTCCCTTCCCATCCGGTGGGTTCGGCCATTGCGCCTTCCATCCGGGTATAGGAGGCCAACTCCTTGCGAAGATAATTCCCGGCAGCAGCGGTGTCGCTAATGAGGTGCCCCGGACCGAACCGGTCCTGGAAAAAGTTCTTGTACAAGTCCCTTAAGGTGGATTCGGGATAAACGCTCAACTGCCGGTCCGCAGCATCCCGTACCGCAGTTTCAAAACCGGTCGCCCGGCAACTCATCAGCAAGCCGGCTAACAAGGCTAAAGCAAGGTAATGTTTCATGTTTTTTCTATGAAATTATGTTGTTTGAATGAATATTATAATGAAGCGAGCACTTTGTTCCGGGCAACAGTCGCCCGAAATTCCTTCAGGTAAAAAGGCTCAAAATAAGCCGTGTCCTCAAACCTCCCGGCACGGAATAATTCCTCGGCAATCGGAATCATATCCACCGCCAAAGGATGGAGGTCGTCCACAAAAACCGCATGAGGCGAAGAAAGGACCGCTTTGCATTTTTCCGCCCCGTTCCCCAGGAAATACACCTTGCCACGGGTAAGAAAAGACGCATAGGACGCAGGCGTTACCTCCTCGGCCATGGTGCCGCGCACCACCTGCCGTTCCCGGTTGAACAAAGCGGCGTAAACCTCCATCCGACGGGCATCCAGCATGGCGCAATACAACGAATCGTCCTCCGCCGAGATTTGTGCAATCGCCCTGGAAGCCAAAATCTCCAACGTGGGGACGCCAATAAGCGGAATCGCATACCCGAAACACAATCCCTTCGCCAGTGATACCCCAATACGCAAACCGGTATAGGATCCGGGGCCGCTACTTACGGCAATCGCCTCGGGATGAAGCCCCTTTTGCCGCATCAGCTCCAAGGCTTCTTCAATATATACACCCAGCAAGGCCGCATGGGAAAGCACACGGGGCGAAACCCTTTCAAAAAGCGTTTCGCCCCCGGCCGACAAGGCAACCGAACAAGTCCCAGTGGAAGTCTCAATATGTAATAAACACGACATAATATCCTAATTATGATTGGAGTTGCAAAAGTACATTTTTATGCAACATCAATCGGGGAGTAGAAATAAAAAACTACATTTGCATAAATATCACGAACCTATGATACAATCAATGACCGGATTCGGAAAGGTTACAGCCGAATTGCCCGAAAAAAAAGTAACCGTAGAAATAAAAGCATTGAACAGTAAACAACTTGATTTATTCACGCGCATCCCCTCGGCCTATAAAGAAATGGAAATGCCCCTGAGAAGCCAACTCCTGGCGTCACTGGAACGGGGGAAAATCGAACTGACCATTCAAGTCGAATACATCGGAAAAGACATCCCCACGCAAATCAATCAACCCGCCGTAGAAAACTATTTCTCCCAAATAAAAGACGTGGCAAACAAGCTGAATATCCCACACCCCGCCGACTGGTTCCAGATCTTGCTCCGAATGCCCGAAACCATTAAATCCGATCTGGCGGAAGTGGACGAAAACGAATGGGAAATCGTACAGGAAACCGTAAATCAAGCCATCCGGCAAGTATGCGGTTTCCGCATTCAGGAAGGAGAAATGCTGCAGAAACTGTTTATCCGGAATGTCGAAAACATCTCCGCCCTCCTTCAGGAGCTGGAAAAATACGAGAACGAACGGATCGAAAGAATCAAAACACGTATCACGGAAAATCTGGAGAAAGTCCTTGCAACCGATTATGATAAAAATCGCTTTGAACAGGAAATGATCTATTACATCGAAAAACTGGATATAAACGAAGAAAAAAAC
>JAITKB010000081.1 GCA_031278605.1 Tannerellaceae bacterium | reverse complement strand
CGGTGGCAGCCCTGAAAGCCGGAGTGCCGTATGTAGGTGTAGAAGTTTCTGCTGCCAATACGATAGAGCAATGTTGGGATTTGGTCAATGTCTCGGAAGAAACGGGCAACCAAGTCAATATTCTGGAAAACGTATGCTATCGCCGCGACTGCATGGCCGCCCTGAACATGGTTCGGGAAGGATTGTTCGGAGAATTATTGCATTGCGAATGTGGCTACGAACACGACTTGCGCAACGTAAAATTCAACGATGGAGTTAATTACAGCTATAAGGAAGGCGGTGAACTTCGTATGGGACCTTCCGCCTTTTCGGAAGCGCAATGGCGTACGCAACACTCGGTAACTCGCAACGGCGACGTATATCCCACGCATGGTATCGGGCCGGTTGCCAATTGTTTGAATATTAACAAAGGCAATCGCTTTATGTCGTTAACTTCCATGTCTACCCAGTCGAGGGGATTACATAAATTCATTATCGACAAGGGGGGCAAAGACCATCCGCTGGCCAACGTACGCTTCAATATGGGGGATATCGTTACCTCCATGATAAAATGCGCAAATGGCCAGACGCTTCTGGTAACTCACGACACCAATTCTCCGCGTCCCTATTCCTTGGGTTTCCGTATTCAGGGAACAGAAGGTTTATGGATGAACGACGGCGATCATGTCTACATAGAAGGGAAATCCCAACAGCCTCATCGCTGGGACAGTTCGGAGGAATGGTTCAAGAAATACGACCATAAGCTCTGGAGTACAATGGAGGAAAAGGCACGGGCCGGCGGCCACGGAGGTATGGATTACATCATGATGTACGATTTCATAGAGGCCATACGCAATAAAAAACAGGTTCCGATGGATTGCTACGATGCTGCGGCCTGGAGCGCTATCTCCGGATTGTCGGAAATGTCTATCGCCCGTGGCGGCGCCGTTGTGGACTTCCCCGATTTCACGCGGGGACAGTGGATTAACCGCCAAGCATCTTTTGCCATATAAGGCAAATCCCTCGAAATATCCTTCCAATCCTCCCGCCTGCGAAGCAACGGTTCCCGCAGGCGGGATTTGTTTTTTTTTTGCCTAAATTTGCAAAAAAGCAAAGTCATCATTATGAACCACTCTTCGGGCGTTACCTTTCGTACAATTTACGAGCGACTGTACAGGAAAGCTTTTGTTTTTGCAAAGTCTTACACACACAACGACTGGATTGCCGAAGATATAGCGGCCGAAGCATTGGTCAGGCTCTGGGAGCAAACCCGGGTGAAAGAGATAGAGAATCCCGAAGCCTTTCTTTTTGCCGTACTTAGGAACAAAGCCCTGGATTTCCTGAAACACGAAATCATTAAGGAGGAAGCCCTTAGCCGGCTCGCCTCACGACAAGCCGAAGACCTGCAACTGCGTATTTCCATGCTCGAAGCCTGCAATCCCGCCGAAGTGTTTGAAACCGAAATACAAAAAATCCTCGCCGAGACCCTCGCCCGATTCCCCGGGCAAACCCGGCGCATCTTTGAAATGAGCCAGTTCGGCGACAAGTCCAATAAGGAAATCGCACGGGAACTGGGACTCTCCTCCAAAAGCATCGAATACCACATCACCAAGGCGCTGAAAATCCTGCGCATCGCCCTGCGGGATTATTTGTCGACCTGACTCCCCCCCGCCTCTCTTAATTCTCGGCCTTTTCCTCTTCAAAGGGAATATGGCGGAGCGAAGACTTCAAGGCTACGCCTGGGGTAAAAACTACGCGCACGCCCCGGATGTGGGACGAGGTAAACGCCTCGCCTTCAGCTACGCCACGGCTGGAAAGGGTGAGGCGCATCGTGCCCAAATCGCCCAACTGTATGCTCATGCCGAGGCGCAGGAAGGTGGGCATCTCTTCCAGGAAATTGATCAGCACGCTCTCCACATCGCCGCGGGTGAGGGAGGAACGTTGGGCTATCTGGGTGGCAAAGTCCTTTAGCGCCATCTTGCCGGGATTTACCGGTACGGCATACTGAATCTTCGGCCCCTGGGGGCGGAACGGATTGAGCTTGGAATGTGTTTTATATTTCATTTTTTTTACGTTTTAAGGCTGCCAACGTAATTTGTTGGTAGCGAGAAATTTATTTTCCGGCAAAGATAAGGAAATTTTTCCGTACGGAGAAATTTATTTTTCCGTACGGAGAGATAATTTTTTCCGTACGGAGAAATTTATTTTTTCGTACGGAGAAGTTTTCTTTTCAGGCAGGGAAGGGAATTTACGTGAAATTTAATTTATTTTTCCTCGCTCGTTGGCTTATTTTAACCTCCGGGAGAAAAATCTTCCGCTCCTTTTTAGGGATATTCCCCCGCCGGTCGTCTTTCATAGCATAAAGGAAAAAAACATGGAATCGGAACAAACAACAAGGGATATACTTCTCATTAAAAAATACGTGGCGGGCGAAGCCATGACGCCGGAAGAAAAAATCCGGGTGCTGGACTGGGTGAAAGCAAACGATGGGAACAAAGAGGAACTGGCCGCTTTCTATAAATTGCATACACTCACTGCCTGGAGAGGGATACAGACTTGTCATACAACCTCTTCCCCTACCCTTGAAGCCCCAGGCAGTCCCAGGAATGTCTTCGGCCTGCGCCTATACAAAATCACCTCCGCAGTAGCCGTGGCGCTGCTGGCGCTTTGCTGCGTTTACATCCTGAACCTTAGGCGGGAAGCCGGAGACACAGGGATGCAAACCATCCACGTCCCGCCCGGACAACGCGTGGAAGTAAGCCTCGCCGACGGAACAAACCTCTGGCTGAATGCGGGTTCCACGTTTACCTTCCCCAATGCCTTTGCCCGCAAAAGCCGGGAGGTCGTCCTGGACGGCGAGGCCTATTTCCAGGTGAAGGAAAACACCCAAAAACCCTTCATCGTACAAACCCCACGCGGCAATATCGAAGTGCTGGGCACGGAATTTAACGTTCAAGCCTACGCCCAATCGCCTCTCTTTGAGGTATCTCTCTTCAGCGGAAGCCTAAGGGTCTGCTCCGCCGACCAAACCCAACAAATGCTCCTCGAACCCAACACCCGGCTGCTGGGGAAAAACCACCTCTGGAGCAAGAAACCGGTCCTTAGCCTCACCCCCTACCTGTGGAAAGAGGGGCTGATCTGCTTCGACGATGAGCCGGTAGGAGGGATGATCCACAAACTTGAACTTTATTACGACGTAAGGATTGTGGTGATGAACGACGCCTTCAGGAAACAAAAATACACCGGAAAGTTCCGCACCCGAGACGGTATCGAGCACATCCTGAAGGTTTTCCAACTCAGGGACAGGTTCGCCTACGAGAAAGACGACGACAAGAATATCATCCTTATTAAATAACCCTTTTAGCTGTTTTGCCTATGAAACACCCATAGACCTTCCTTTTTTTCCGCCCGGCAGAAGCCTGCCGGATGATTGCAACTAACTTTTAATACGAACTAAACTGTTTAAATCTTATGGAAAATATTTCATTCCGAGACCCACGGGTCTCATTCCCGGGCTTGATCCGCTACCTGGTGAAAGCAACCAAGCCGATCTTTCTGCTGCTGACGGTATTTGCTACGCAGGTACTGGCAACGGAAAACCCCTCGCAGGCAACAAGGATTACCCTGACGGCCCAGGCCTCGCCCTTTGGGAAAGTCCTGTCCGACATAGAAAAACAAACCGACTACCTCTTCGTATACGACAAAAGCGAAATAGACCTGGATAAAAAGGTAAGCGTCAAGGCAAACGACAAACCCGTAGAAGAAGTCCTGCGCACCATCCTCCGCCATACGGACCTTGTCTATGCCGTGGAGGGTAACAACATCATGCTGATGAAAAAACATCTGCCCGAACCCGCGCCCGCCGTACGCCAGCAAAGGGGAAAAACCGTTAGCGGAAGCGTAACCGATACCAACGGCGAACCGGTTATCGGCGCCAATGTGATAGAAAAAGGTACAACCAACGGCACCATAACGGATGTGAACGGACGATTCTCGCTGGAGGTTAGCCCCGATGCCGTGCTGGCGGTAAGTTACATCGGATACAGGCCCAGCGAAACGGTGGTGGGCAATCAGCAAACCTTCGCCATCCGCCTCACCGAAGACTCCCATGGGCTGGAAGAAGTAGTCGTCGTAGGCTACGGAACGCAGAAAAAGGTGAACCTCACCGGCGCCGTGACAACCGTGAAGTACGACCAAGAGCTGGAAAACCGCCCCATCACCGACGTATCGCAGGTGTTGCAGGGGAAAGTGCCCGGCGTATGGGCCATGCAGTACTCCGGCAACCCGGGCGAAGACGGGGCAACCATCCGCATCCGAGGATACGGCTCCCTGGGAACTTCCTCCGACAGCCGCGACCCGAATCCCCTGGTGCTGATCGACGGCGTGGAAGGACGGATCTCGGAAGTCGACCCCAACGCCATCGAATCCATGACGGTGCTGAAAGACGCAGCCTCAGCCGCTATCTACGGCTCGCGGGCAGCCAACGGAGTCATCCTGATTGAAACGAAAAAAGGAGAAGCCGGACGCATCCGGATGACCTACAACGGCTACGGAGGCGTGCAACAACTCGCACATTCCCCCGAATTTATAACCAACAGCGCCGACTTTATGGAACTTTGGAACGAAGCACGCGCCAATACGGGCACCTCGCAACTCTTCCCCGACGACGTGATTGCCGCCTTCCGCAACGGAACAGACCCCTACAACTACCCCAATACCGACTTCGTGAAGGAAATCTTTCAAAACTCCTACATCACATCGCACAACTTTTCGGTAAACGTCGGGACGCAAAAGTCGAGCACCACCCTCTCGCTCTCCTACCTCAGCAACGACGGAATCCTGGTCAATACCTCCTCCCAGCGGTACAGCATGAACATCAACAACGAAACCCAAGTGAAGGACTGGCTGCGCGTTGGAGCGCGGGCCCGTTTGCAACGGAGGGAAAACCTGGCCCCCGGCTATGCGCCGGCCTCGTCCATCTCCGCCTCGGGAAGCGGCATCAACCGCGCATTGTACCTCACGGCCTTCGGTTATCCGTTTGCAACGCCCTTCCTGGAAGACGGCAAGACGTTCGGGGCAACCCAGGCGCTTTACCTCTCCGGCGATCTGGCCGGACAACCCGTGGTGGATACGCGCAACCCCTTCCCCGACCTCTACAACGGCGAGGCCACAACCCTGAACAACTTCTTCCGCGGCACAGTGTACGCCTCGGTGGATTTTGCAAGCTGGCTGCATCTGACGCTGAATTACAGCGGACAATATACCAACAATACACTGGACGTTTACAATACGCCCAACTACTGCTACACGGGAGTGGACGGAAGCGGATATACCAAATCGCTCGACTACATCACCAATATCACCAACTCCCGGCGCATAAACGACGAATGGTATTCGACCTTCTTCGCCAACCTGAATTTCGATAAGACACTCAACGAAATCCACGAAATCAGCGGAGTAGTGGGGTATCAGCAGGAAGGATTGGACAAACGCTACCTCCTGGCACGGAGGATGAACCCGCCGAAAGCAAACCTACACCAGGTGAGCGCCGGCACGGATAACATAGAAGGCGAAGGCAATCGCTACCAATGGCGGATGTTGTCGTACTTCGGAAGGGTTAATTACGCCCTGATGAGCAAGTACCTGTTTGAAGTAAACCTGCGTGCCGACGCCTCCTCACGCTTCAACCCCGACAAACGCTGGGGATACTTCCCCTCTGTCTCCGCCGCATGGAGGCTTGGCGAAGAACCTTTCATCAAAAACCTGGGAATATTCGATAACCTGAAACTCAGAGCCTCACTGGGACAACTCGGAAATCAGAATACGGGCAACCGCAACAACCTCGATTATTTCCCCTATCTGACGGTCATCAGCCAGAACTACGAAACGAGCTATAACTTCGGCAACACGTTGGCTTCCGGAGCGGCGGTCACGGCCCTTTCGGAGTATGACCTGACCTGGGAAACGACCACCACAAGCGATATTGGCCTTGACATCGGCGTGCTGGACAACCGCCTGGGCATCGAAGCGGATTACTTCCACAAAAAAACATCCGATATTCTCGTTTCCCTCCCCCTCCCCCTGGCCATGGGCGGCCTGACGCCCCCCACCGAAAACATAGGCGAAGTCATCAACAAAGGGCTGGAGTTTAACGCAACCTGGCAGGACCGCAACCGCAACAGCGCATCGGGCTTTTCCTGGCGCCTCAGCGGAAATATTACCTACGTGGATAATAAGGTAACCAAGTTCCAAGGCGGGAAATCCCCCGACCAAACCTTCCTCATCCGCGAAGGTTATTCCTTCCAATCACTCTACGGCTACGTCTGGGACGGCATATACCAAAGCGACGAGGAAGCGCTGGAGGATATGAAAAACAACAGCATCAAACCCAAAGCCGGCGACCTGAAATATGTGGACGTCAACAAAGACAATAAAATAGACAACAACGACATGCAGGTGCTCGGCAACACCATCCCCAAATTCAATTACGGACTGAACGGGAACTTCACCTACAAGAACTTCGACCTGAATTTCTCGTTCACAGGCTCAGCCGGTTATACCTCGTATTTCAACAACTACTGGTCGCAACCGCTCAACACCTCCGGAGGCTCCATAACCAAACGTTGGGAAAATCGCTGGACACCCGACAACCCAAGCACCACCCTGCCCAGAATCGTCATCAACTATACCTGGTCGGGCTATGCAAGTTCCTTCTGGACAGCCGATATGTGGTGGCTGAAACTGAAAAACCTGCAACTTGGATACAACGTTCCGAAAAACATCGTGGAGAAACTGAAACTGCAACGCCTGTATGTGTATCTCAACGGCTCGGAACTCTTTAGCCTCGTAACAAAAGATTACGAAGGATTCGACCCCGAACGCGACGGCTCAGGCTCCGGAAGCTATCATTACCCGGTGCCGAGGGTGTTTACCGCAGGATTAAATATAACCTTCTAATGAATAATCATTTAAATATTCTCGAAATGAAAAAGATATTAACATGGGTCTGCGTATTGACCCTGTGGATGGGCCTCAATGCATGCAACGATTACTTAAATGTTTTGCCCGATGACCAAATTACGGACGCCACATTCTGGACAGAACCCGCCGACGCGACCATGGCCTTGAACGGATGCTACCGGTCGTTAACGGATATCTGTATGCTGGGCTACGGACCCGGCATTGATGCGGCCACACCCAATGCCTACCAGTGGGCCAGTTGGGAAAATCGTTTGGCCTATGTGGGCAACGGGACCATTTCCCCCACCACCAACCTCATCGTCCCCCGTCGATGGCAGTATTGCTACCAGATGATTTATCGCATAAATTATCTCTTTGAAAATATCGACAAGATACCCAATTACGACAGCGCGGAAAAAGAACAGGTCCTTGGCGAGGCGTATTTCCTCCGTGCACTCGCCTACGACCTCCTCACCCGGACCTACGGCGGAGTTCCCATCGTAACGAAAGTCATAACAACCGTCGAATCCAAGGAATTGGTGCGCGCCTCCGAAGCCGATAGCTGGGAGCAGGTTTACAGCGATTACGACCAAGCCATCCAACGGCTGGACAAAGACGGCAAAAACGGACAGGCCACCTTAGGCTCCGCCCTTGGCATGAAGATGAAAGCCTATCTCTACAATGCCCAATGGGACAAAGTGCTGGAATATTGCGACCGGATCGACGCCCTGGACAAATACCGTCTCTATCCCTCGTATTACGGTTTGTTCCAGCCCGAAAACGAGGGCAATTCCGAAACGCTGTATGCGCTTAGTTTTGCAAGCGGGCCGAACAGCCAGGGGAGTTGTTTCGACCGTTACTTCCAGCCTCAAAACCTGAAGTACGGCATGGACGGCTCCAGCTCCACCTATCCCACCTATCTGCTGGTCGACGAATATGAAACAATCGACGGCAAGCCTGTGGACCCGGAAAATCCCTACGAGAACCGGGACCCGCGTCTTGATTTTACCATCGTACGACCCGGCGCCTATTTCCAGGGACAGTTGTTCCCAACGGAAATCCGTAAACATGCACAGGCGTTGGCCGTAAGCCTCAACATCCGCAAATACCTTATCGAAACCCGCCAGGTGGTTGAATTCCAATCCGACCTCGACTTTATGGTGCTTCGTTACGGCGACGTATTGCTCTGCCGCGCAGAAGCGCTCATCGAAACCAATCAGCGCATCGACGACGCCATTGACATCATCAACCGCATCCGCACGGAACGCGATGACGTGAAAATTACAGCAGTCCAACATGGCCTGAACCAAACCGAGGCTCGCAAGGTGTTGCGCCACGAACGTCGCATCGAACTTGCTTTTGAAGGGCAATTCTGGGATGACATCAAACGCTGGAAAGCCGGCCCGGAATTTTATCCCTGTACCGTGACGGACGACAACGGCAAAACGGTTGAAGTCAAATTCCCCAATGGATATAATGTAAGCAGGGACAATTATCTCCCGATTGCAAGTAGCGAATTATCCATCAATCCGAATCTGAAGCAGAATGAGGGTTATTAACAACAAATAGCCCCTTGGGAGGGGGAGAGCCGTCGGGGAGGCATCCCCCCCAATCCTCCCCTCTCCCAAGTTGATGCACAACAATTACCATATCATGAACCATATCATCCATTTAAAGAAAATCGAAAAAATGAAACTCACCCGTCGTTCATTCCTTGCAGCCGGTATTGCCGGAGCAGCAAGCGCAAGTCTGCCCGGTTTTGTAAAGGCCGAAGCAGCCCCCGGTTCGCCATCCACCCCTCCCGCTCCCGCTACCGGGGTAAAAGGGCGTCCCAAACTTTGTGTTTCCACCTATAGCCTGCAAAGTTTCCGCCGAGATCCCGAAGGCATCGAAAAGAGTATCCTCACCGCCGCCGATTTTGGCATCGACGCCGTAGACATCCTTCACCGCAGTATGCCGAGCGAAGATAATGCCTACTGCCAGAAGCTGAAACAAACCGCCTACAGAAACGGTATTGAACTCGCCTGTTTGTCCATCCACCAGGATTTCGTTGACCCCAAACCCGAATACCGCCAACGCATGGTAGAACATACCATCCGTTGCCTCGAACTGGCATACAACATGGGGATTCCCGCCATCCGCCTCAACTCAGGCACATGGGGAACAACCGGATCGTTCGACAACCTGATGAAAGCAAGAGGCATCGAACCGGTTATCGAAGGATACACGGAAGACGACGGATTCGGTTGGGTGCAAGACTGTATCTACAAATGCATCCCGACCGCCGAAAAATGCGGCGTCGTAATGGCCCTGGAAAATCACTGGGGAATCGCCGGTACACCCGAAGGAATGATCCGCATCAAAAACAGCGTAAGCTCCGAATGGCTCAAGTTCCTGCTCGATACCGGAAACTTCCTGGAAAATCCATACAGCAAGATCGAAAAGGTATTGCCCGATTGCATCTTCATCTCCTGCAAGACCTATCAGGGCGGCGGGACATGGTATTCCCTGGACCTGGACTACGACCGCATCTTCAAAATATTCTACGACAACAACTACCGGGGCTACGTCACGCTTGAATTTGAAGGCAAGGCCGATCCGATCGAAGCCTCTGTTGAGAGTCTGAATCTCTTCAAAAAGTGTATTGATAAATACTACAAAGACTACCCGGTGAAATAAAAAAACGGATTGAAGCATGAAACGATTCC
The DNA here is from genome assembly GCA_031278605.1 of Tannerellaceae bacterium. GTDB lineage: Bacteria > Bacteroidota > Bacteroidia > Bacteroidales > Tannerellaceae > DFXE01. The sequence goes on along the minus strand of JAITKB010000081.1, from coordinate 3,257 downwards.
TCACTTTATCTCTTCTCGCTGTCTTGCTGGTGGCGGAAATATCCTGTTCGGGCAAGCATTTCATTACCAACGACACCTACCGCGCCCAGGTTGAAAAAGACTTTGAAGCGAAAAAAGCAATGTTGCCGCACGGCGACCTGTTTGCTGTATTCCATACGGCCAATCTGACTTTGGAAGAAAAAGAAGCGCTCCGCTTCCTGTATGCCTACATGCCTGTGGCCGACATCACGAACAACGACGGCAGACTGTATCTGGAACATGTTCGTTCCGCTTTGCAGACGCGAAAAGAGATGGAGTGGGGAAATCGTATCCCCGAAACCATTTTTCGCCATTTCGTATTGCCCGTACGGGTTAATAATGAAGACCTCGACAGCGCCCGAATGGTCTTTCACGACCTTTTGAAAGAGCGCATCAAGGGGCTTTCCCTCCGTCAGGCGGTGCTGGAAATAAATCACTGGTGCCACCAACACGTAGTGTATACGCCCACCGACATGCGCACCATCGCACCGCTGAGCATCATGAAAACAGCCTGGGGACGCTGCGGCGAAGAATCTACCTTCACCGTTACGGCCCTTCGAGCCGTGGGTATCCCCGCACGCCAGATCTATACGCCGCGCTGGGCCCACACCAACAGCAACCATGCCTGGGTGGAGGCCTGGGTGGATGGGGAATGGTATTTCTTCGGAGCCTGCGAACCCGAACCGGTCCTGAATCTCGGATGGTTCAACGGACCGGCCTACCGGGCCATGTTGCTCCATACCCGCGTGTTCGGAAAGTATAACGGGCCGGAAGAAATCATGACTACAACCGCCAATTTCACGGAAATCAACGTGCTGCAAAATTATGCGCCTACGGCAAAAGGCCTCGTTCGGGTGGTCGATGCAAACAACCAACCGGTAAAGGGGGCTACGGTGGAATTCATGATCTACAACTCAACGAATTTTTCCTCCGTGCTTACCGAACAAACCAACGAGCAGGGCGAATGTGCCCTTACGGCCGGAAAAGGCGACTTATTCATCTGGGTATCCAAAGACGATAAGGTAGGGCACAGCAAACTCTCGTTTGGGAAAGACCAACTCGTAACCGTGGTTTTAGACAAAAGGCCGGAGCAACTGAGTGGTTTCGACCTCGACATTGTACCGCCCATTGAAGGCCTCGTGCCTACCGCCGAAGAAGTTACCCCCGAAATGAGAGCGGAAAACAACCGGCGCCTGGCCGAAGAAGACAGCATACGCGGCATCTACGTGGCCACCTTCCTCAACGAAGAAACAGCGAAAGCAGAAGCCAATCGGTTGGGCATCCCCGAACATCCCCTTGCCGAATACCTCATAACCGCACGCGGCAATTGGAAAGAAGTGACCGAATTCCTCGGCGGCGTGGAAGCAGAAAAACGCGAAACGGCGGTGTCGCTCTTGGGGGTTATCTCACGCAAAGACCTCCAAGATACCCCGGCCTCCGTACTGAAAGCGCACTGGGAGGAATCGGTAAATACCCAATCGCCTTTCTTTGTGAACTACATCCTGAACCCGCGAGTGGGAAGCGAACTACTCACGGCCTATAAGAAAACCCTGCGCGAAGCCTTCAGCGAGACTTTCGTTGAACAAGCCCGGAAAAATCCCGAACAATTAGTGGAATGGTGCCAAAACGAACTCACCATCATCGACGAATTGAATCCGCAACGCATCATGGCAAACCCCGTTGGCGTGCTCAAGGCGCGTGTATGCGACCTGGGTTCAAGGGAAGTGTTCTTTATCGCCCTTTGCCGCAGCTTCGGCATCCCGGCGCGCACGGAACCGGTCGCACGGAAAATTCAATATTTTACCGACCAGTGGCACAACGCCGACCTTAGCGGCGAGGCGGAGGTTAATCTCCCACAAGGCACGGCCACGGCTACCTTCACGCATCCCACGGCGCTCATTCCCGATCCGGTTTTCGGGAATCATTTCACCCTCTCCGTTATTAATAAGGAAGGCAAATTGCAAAACCGTAATTACCGCGGACAGGGCGGACGCTGGAGCCGGTTGCTGAAAGACCCCTTGAAAATGGACGTCGGCACCTATATGTTACTTTCCGGAACCCGCATGGCGAGTGGAAGCGTGTTGGCCCATATGGAATTTTTCACTGTGGAAGAAGGAAAAAATGTGCAGACGGATTTGCTTTTACGTGAAAGTAAAGACGATGTGCAGGTTATCGGCAGCATGGATCCCGAAGCTTTGTACCAAGACGCAGACGGCGGGGCGCCAAAGTCTATTTTGTCTACAACCGGACGGGGTTATTTTATCGTCGGCATATTGGGTGCACGCCAGGAACCGACCAACCACGCCGTAAACGACATGGCACACGTAGCCGCGGCGCTTGAGGAATGGGGACGCAGCATTGTACTCCTTTTCCCCAACGAAAAGGGACTACAACAATTCGACGCAAAAGAGTTTAAAGGACTGCCTCACACGATAAGCTACGGGATAGACATCAGCGGCGTAGCGACCACGTTGGCGCGAAGTACCAACCTGCCCAATGCCACTACCCTACCGATATTCGCCATAGCCGACTCGTTTGGCCGCATCGTATTCATATCACAAGGCTACACCATTGGTATCGGCGAACAAATGCTGAAGGTTATACAGAAACTTTGACCACAGGAATCGTTCTTTCGTTCTTATTATTAAACCCTACAACAGTTTGGCCTATGAAATATACACGCAAATGATAACATGAAAGCCGGTGGGTGCGCGAACATCCCACCGGCCCGGAATAATAGTTAATACCAAATTTTTTACTTCACAACTTAATACTAACCTATATAGTATGCAATTTTATGGAAAATATTTCATTCCGAGATCATCCGGTCTTGTTAAAGTCTATTGAACCCTTATTGATTGTTATGAAACTAATCTTTCTATTACAAGTTTTATTTACTGCCGGATTATTTGCTGCCGAGAGTTTTTCACAAGCAACAAAAGTCACAATAACGGCCGATTCCTCTCCTTTCCTGGACGTATTATCAGACATTGAGAAACAAACAGACTATCTCTTCGTGTACGACAAAAGCGATATAGACCTGGAGAAGAAAATAACCCTAAGCGCCCGGAATAAACCCGTGGCGGAAGTCTTATATACCATCCTCCGACATACAAACCTTGCTTATGCCGTGGAAGGAAATAATATTATGCTGATGAAGAAACCGCAGCTCGCTACCGTGGCGCAACAAACGGGAAAAACCGTTACCGGAATCGTAACGGATGCCAACGGCGGACCGG
>JAITKB010000020.1 GCA_031278605.1 Tannerellaceae bacterium | reverse complement strand
CTGAAGCAGAAGGCACGGGAGTTACCGCAAAGAACGAGAGCGTATTACCCGATGCCGGCCAGTACTTCAAAGGAGTATAAGTCCATTGCCCGGTATTTTTTGTTACTGTTTGGTTAAACATAAACCCCGGCGTAGCGTTTGTGTTCCAATTGCCCACTGCATTGGAAGCAAAGACGGACATCTTATCGAATATTTTAATCCGAAAGGCTTAGATGGTTTGTTGAAAGACTTCATAGTACTTTTCTTTGTTGATAAATAAGCAAAATATAAAATTTCAACAAAGATAACAGCAGTTTTGACATTTAACCATCTCTCCTGCATTTTTAACTATTCTCTTAAAATCTTCGGAAACAAAAATCTTCGATTATTCTCGACTCCGTTCCTTTCTCCCGCCGCCCAGCGCGTATAGCCGGCATGTTTTGAATTCTTTTTCTCCCTGAATAGCTGCTTTTAAAACAAAAATTTTGCATGAAATAAAAAAAAGCCTATATCTTTGCCAGCAGAAGTCAAGATTGTTCAATGGTGTAATGGTAACACGTCAGATTCTGGTCCTGAAATTCCAGGTTCGAGCCCTGGTTGAACAACATTACTGAATATAAAAACAATTAATATCTATCACCATGAGTAATTTATTCAAACAGTATTTGGGAGTGATTATCCTTCTTATAGGTGTAGCAATACTTGCCGTATTCGCTTTTTTGAACGGTGTGACTAATGTTATTCTCCTCTCCGGTTTCGGCATCATCCTCCTTGGGTATGTGGTTTACATTGTCTTGAACCGGCGATTGGAATAATTCTTGAGCTATACACAAAAGGGAACTTGAAGAACCCCCAAAAAAGTAAAACATAGAAGGAAGGTGTCCGTAACGGATACTTTCCTTCTGTTTTTATCGAAAAAAAATGCAAAAAACCACCCCTTCCATTTGTTTTCCCAAATTAAATGGATATATTTGGTAATTCAATTGTTACTTGAAAGGACTACAAATACAAAGCTAAACATTTATTATATTATGAGTTATCTTGAATTTGATAAGACAATAATGATAAACCTACAGGAGTCGTTGAGCCGCGAAGTACTTCGTACCAACCGGAAAGGAGCTTACCATTGTACGACCGTAGTAGATTGTAATACACGAAAATACCACGGATTACTTGTGATGCCCATCCCCGGATTAGGCAATGAGAATCATGTACTCCTATCTTCACTCGACGAAACGGTAATCCAGCATGGAGCCGACTTTAATATGGGTTTACACAAATATGAAGGGGATAATTACAGCCCCAAAGGGCATAAATACATCCGTGAATATCGCTGTGAAACACTGCCCCGTACGCTATACCGGGTGGGGGGTGTGGTGCTGTCGAAAGAAAAGGTTTTTTCCATGTACGAAAATCGTATCCTTATAAAATATACGCTCGAAGACGCCCATTCGGCAACGACCCTGCGCTTCCGTCCATTCCTGGCTTTCAGAAATGTGAAAGAACTGACACGGGCCAATGGAGCCATCAACCAATCGTATACGGAAGTACTCAATGGCGTGAAAATGTGTCTTTACCCCGGATATCCCGAATTACACATGCAATTCAGTAAAAAGGTAAAATTCGTTTTTGAGCCTTATTGGTACAACGCAATAGAATATCCCAAAGAACAGGAAAGAGGCTTCCCGTATAAGGAAGACCTATATGTGCCCGGATACTTTGAACTACCTATCAAAAAGGGTGAATCTATTATTTTCAGTGCAGGTGACCTCGAAACACCTACTTCCCAACTGGAAACATTATACGAGCAGGAAGTGAATTACCGTACGCCCCGGAATAGCTTTTATAATTGCCTGAAGAACTCCGCTCAACAGTTTTATTTCCGCCCGAATAAGACAGACGCCTACCTCCTGGCCGGATATCCTTGGTTTAAGGTACGCGCAAGAGATTTGTTTATCTCCATGCCCGGTTGTACGCTCTCTATCGGCGACCCTGTGCGATTTGAGAAAATTCTTCATACAGCTATGCCGGCCATGCGCAATTTCATGGAGAAAGGATTGCCCGACCCGGTTATCACGGAAATAGACCAACCCGATATATGGCTGTGGTGTATATGGGCTATCCAGCAATACGCCAGGAACATAGGTGTTGAACGCTGCAAGGAACTCTATGCCGGATTCGTATCCGAAATAATTGATTACATCGCCAACGGGAAACATCCGGATATGAAACCGACGGAAAACGGATTGTTGTATGCCGACGGAAAGGATAAAGCCATTACATGGATGAACTCTACCGTGAACGGAAAACCGGTTGTTCCCCGAACAGGATATATCGTAGAGTTCAACGCCCTGTGGTATAATGCGCTCTGTTTCCATAAAGAATTGAATGATGACCAACCCGTGGAAAGAATAAACTCCTTTATTAAAGCCATAGATAAGGCATTTCCCGAAACCTTTGTAAATGGTTACAACTACTTGTTTGATTCGGTATCGGGGAATGTGGTGGACTGGAGTGTACGCCCGAATATGATTTTTGCCGTGTCGGTGCCTTATTCTCCGTTAACGAAAATGCAGAAACGAGCTATCTTGGATATCGTGACAAAGGAATTGCTGACACCCAAAGGGCTGCGTTCGCTCAGCCCTAAAAGCGAAGGGTATAATCCTTGCTACGTTGGCCCTCAGACTCAGCGCGACCTGGCTTATCATCAGGGGACTGCCTGGCCGTGGTTGCTGGGGGCTTATCTGGAGGCCTATCTGCATGTGTTCGGGAAAAGCGGACTCTCGTTTGCCGAAAGAATGTTGATCAGTATGGAAGAAGAAATGAAACTGCATTGTATAGGTACCATCCCCGAACTGTTCGACGGAAATCCGCCGTTTATCGGACGGGGAGCCATCTCGTTCGCTATGAACGTAGCTGCTATCCTGAAAGTAGAAGAATTGTTGAAGAAGTATAACGCTGAATAAAACATACATCATGAAAGCATTAATGTTTGGATGGGAATTTCCACCGCATATACTGGGGGGACTGGGTACAGCCAGTTACGGAATGACGCGTGGAATGGCCATGCAACCGGATATGGATATCACTTTTGTTATTCCAAAACCTTGGGGAGACGAAGACCGGAGTTTTCTCAAAATAATAGGGGCCTGCCATGTGCCCATTGTATGGTATGATGTGCAGATGGACTATGTGAAGCGTCGGATAGGAAAACACATGGATCCGCAAAAATATTATGATTACCGCAATCATATCTATGCCGACTTTCGTTACCGGCATGTCAACGACTTGGGATGCATCGAGTTTTCCGGACGATATCCCGACAACTTGCTGGAGGAGATAAACAACTATTCCATTGTAGCCGGCGTGATTGCCCGTAGCGAATCCTTCGATATGATCCATGCTCACGACTGGCTGACTTATCCGGCAGGTATCCATGCGAAGGTAGTGAGCGGGAAACCTCTGGTGATACACGTTCATGCTACCGACTACGACCGAAGCCGGGGAAACGTGAATCCCGACGTGTATGGAATAGAAAAAAACGGCATGGATAATGCCGACCATATCATCACCGTGAGCAACCTCACACGACGTACCGTGATTGAAAAATACCACCAAAGCCCTTTCAAAGTAACCACCGTGCACAACGCCGTAGAACCTTTAAGTCCCGATATACTTGCCATACAAGACAAAAAAGGAGTGAAAGACAAGGTTATCACCTTTCTGGGACGTATCACGATGCAGAAAGGCCCTGAGTATTTCGTCGAAGCAGCAGCCAAAGTGTTGGCCAAAGCTCCCGACGTCCGGTTTGTCATGGCAGGAAGCGGTGATATGATGAACCAGATGATCCGACTTGCCGCCGAAAGAAATATTTCAGATCGCTTCCACTTCACCGGATTCATGAAAGGAAAACAAGTATACGAAGTGCTTAAGGCTAGCGACGTCTATGTAATGCCTTCCGTATCCGAACCTTTCGGCATATCACCCCTTGAAGCCATGCAATGCGGTGTTCCCTCGATCATCTCCAAGCAATCCGGATGTGCCGAGATATTAAATTATGCCGTAAAAGTGGATTATTGGGATATCGAAGCGATGGCCGATGCCATGTATGCCATCATCACCTATCCGGCCATGCACAAATTCCTGAAAGAAGAAGGAAAAAAAGAAGTAGATAATATCAAATGGGAGTATGCCGGACGAAAAGTGCGCCGCATATACGACCAAATAATAAACCGATAAAATATTAAAACCATGAAAACCATTTGTTTTTATTTCCAGCTTCATCAACCGTTCCGTCTGAAAAGATACCGTTTCTTTGATATTGGAAACGATCATTATTATTATGACGACTTTCGGAATGAAGAAATTATCCGCCAGATAGCCGAACGTTGTTATGTGCCGGCCAATCGCACGCTGATGGAAATGATTAAAGCGGGAGGAAAGTTTAAAGCGGCATTCTCCATATCGGGAACTGTCCTCGAACAGATGGAGATTTATACTCCTGAAGTAATCGACGGACTAAGGGAACTGTCCAAAACAGGATGCATTGAGTTCCTGTCGGAAACCTATGCACATTCGCTCTCTTCTCTGGGGGATACGGAAGAGTTTAAGGAACAGGTGAAACTTCATCGCAATAAAATCTATAACCTCTTTGGCATCTATCCCAAGGTGTTTCGCAATACGGAGTTGATCTATTCGGACGAAATTTCCGAGATTATATATGAACTCGGATATAAAGGTATGCTGACCGAAGGGGCTAAACATATTCTGGGATGGAAAAGCCCGAACTATGTCTATACCTCCATCGTGCAACCTCAACTCAAACTTCTGCTGAAGAACGACCGATTCAGCGAAGATGTCTCCATACGCTTTCACAATTACAGTTGGAGCGAATATCCGCTTACCGCCGATAAATTCATTTTCTGGATTGCCTCCACACCGGCCGAAGAACAAATCATCAACCTGTTTATGAACTACGATGTGCTTGGTTCTTTCCACCCGGCCGAATCCGGTATATTTGAGTTTTTCAAGGCTCTGCCGCGTTTTGCCGAAGAAAAGGGCATCGGCTTCTCGCTCCCCTCGGAAGTTTTTGCGCTCCTCAAACCCGTAGGTTCCATCTCCGTACCTTACCCCATGTCGTGGGTCGACGAAGAAAAGGACTGCAGTTCCTGGTTGGGGAATGTTTTGCAACAAGAGGCTTTCGGCAAAATAAACCAGATAAGCGAACGGGTACGATTGATAGAGGATCGGCGCATCAGGCAAGACTGGAATTATCTCCAAAGCAGCGACCATTTCTATTATATGAATACCAAACACCCGGGCGAAAAAAAATTCAGCCCTTACGATACGCCTTACGAGGCTTTCAATAATTACATGAATGTTTTGTCCGACTTCATGTTCCGGGTAAACGCACAATTCCCCTCCTCTATCGAAAACGAAGAATTGAATGCGCTGCTTACCACCATCAAAAATCAGGGACAGGAGATAGAAAACCTTCAGAAGGAAATTGAACGCCTCAAGAAAAGGAAGGCCAAAAACTTGCCCGTGCCGAAATAAACCCTAAGGCATCTTCAAGTAAAAATTTTGGGTCAATGCCACATAAGCCTGCGAGTATGCTCCGCGGGCTTTTTCTATCGGCAAAGTATCTCTTTCAGCCGGCGCCGACGACGAAACCGACAACTCAACGAGTAAACGTTTCGCCACCGATCCGGATACGGGAACAACATCGGTTTGCCTCACGATACCAAGCTCCTTCCCACAGGCTAAAGCAACCAACTCCTTTTCCCGTACGGAAGGAAGAATCAGCGCGATGCGGCCGCCGGGCAATAACAATTCTTTACTCTTTTCCAGCAACTCCTCCAGCGGAAGCGCATCGGTATGGCGGGCGATGCACCGTTGCTCATCGGGATTTTTTAGCGAACGAACAAAGTAGGGCGGATTGGACACCACCAAATCATACTTCAACGTTGTATGCGAAGCATAATCGGAAAACGAAGCATGGATCACACAAATGCGATCGGCAAAAGGCGAATCCTTTACATTTTCCTTTGCCTGCGAACAAGCGTCTGCGTCTATTTCTACGGCATCAATCACGGCGTCCGGATTTCGTTGCGCCAGCATCAGGGCAATCAGGCCTGTACCCGTTCCCACATCCAATAGCTTCCGCCCATTCGGTCGTACCCAGGCGCCCAGAAGCGTGCCGTCGGTCCCCACCTTCATGGCGCAGCGGTCTTGTTGTATAGTAAATTGTTTGAATCGGAAATAATCGTTGGCCATATCCGGAATTCTTTTTCAGTTTTTTTCCGGCATGAATTTCCAGAAGCGTCGAGGCATGTGTTGGCGTTGCAATTTCGGGTTGATGCGTTCCCGGATGGTGAGCGCAAGGGTATATTCCTTCCACATGCTTTGGAAAAGTTTTTCGTCCTGCGTCATCCAGGCATCATCCAACTTGCCGTCGAGGAGGTGTTCGTCGGTGTTGAGCGTCACTTCTTCGGCTGTTTTCAGGTCGTAATAATACCCATAGCGGCGACGGGTGTCGTATATCAGCCACTTCTGGTCGGCGAAGCGTTGAGTGAAGTAAGGCATCGTGAGCGGGAGGGCGTTGTAGATGGGCGATACGGGGGCAAAGAATGTACCGTCGGCGGCTTGTTGGAAGCGTACAAACTGCATCAAGTGTTCCCGTTCCTTGCTTACTTTTCCTGCGATTTTCTTTACTTCCATCACATCCTTATCGGCAAAATGGGTGGCGATGGAAGAGGGTGCATCCAAGGCCTTATGCATGTAACGAAACAAAAGCTCGTCGCTGCCCGGCAGTTCCGATAGCCATACGTGCATGAGCATGCCACAAACCGCACGGGATAGTTTTTTCTCCAGCGCCGCCCATACACGGAGGGATTTGTACGATTCCGTGATTACCCGGTGCGCTTTTTCGGAAAACATCGGGAGGGGTTCGTTTTCAGACAAAAGCCTTTCGGGGAATGTCCTCCGGGTGTAGGCGTCGAACAGGGTGGTGAGTAGGCCTTCAAATGTTTTGTCGTAACGGAAAACGATCATTGCGGTTAGTCGGGGAAGGGGATAGACAATTGCCTGCGGTCGGCTTCTTTCTTCGGATTCGTTTTCCCCGCGAGCGCCCTGCGGATGCAATCCGGATGCAATTCGTTCACTGTGAGGATGGGCAATTCGCCACAGGTGATAAAGTAACGGGCTTTTTTCATCACCACCCCCATCTTGGCCAGCGTGGAAGCCGTTATGCGTCCGTGATGTCGGGAGGCCACGATCAGCAGGGCCGATTTGACGCCGATGCCCGGTACGCGAAGGAGCAGGGACTGTTCGGCTTTATTTATATCTATGGGGAACAATTCGGGATGACGCAAGGCCCACGATAATTTGGGATCGATCTCCAGGTCGAGATTCGGAAAAGCATCATCAACGATCTCGCTCGCTTGGAATCCATAGAAACGCATCAGCCAATCGGCCTGGTATAAGCGGTTTTCCCTCACCAGCGGAGGTTGTTTCAATGCCGGCAGACGCGCATCGCCGGTATTGATGGGGATGTACCCGGAGTAATACACACGTTTCATGCTGGAGCGTTGGTATAATGCCGAGGAAAGGCGGAGGATGTCATTATCGCTCTCGTTGGTAGCTCCCACGATCATCTGTGTGCTTTGCCCTGCCGGGACGAACCGCGGGGCGTAGCGGAATCGTTTCCGTTCCTCGTTGCTTGCCGATACGCCTTGCTGGATGTAGAACATGGGTTGGAAAATGCTTTGATAGTTTTTTTCAGGCGCCAGGAATTTCAGGTTTTGTTCTTTGGGTATTTCAATATTCACACTGAGGCGGTCAGCATATCGTCCGGCTTCGTCCACCCATTCGCGTGAGGCTCCGGGTATGCTTTTCATGTGGATATAGCCGTTGTAGCGATGTTCGGTGCGTAGGTCTTTCACCACGCGCACCATCCGTTCCATGGTATAATCGGGGTCGCGGACCACTCCGGAGCTAAGGAAAAGTCCTTCAATATAATTTCGCCGATAAAATTCCAGGGTAAGGTCTATGAGTTCCCCTACGGTCAGGGTAGCGCGTTTGATATCGTTGCTTCGGCGGTTGATGCAGTAGGCGCAATCGTAGATACAATGGTTGGTGAGCATGATTTTCAGCAGGGAGACGCATCGTCCGTTTTCCGTGAAGCTATGGCAGATACCCCATCCTTCGGCGCTACCCACACTTCCCGGACGATTCCTTCGCGTTATTCCGCTCGATGCGCAGGACACATCGTACTTTGCCGATGCTGCCAGCACTTTCAGTTTTTCTTGCACTTGCTCGTTCATTCCTTGCAAAGTAAACGAATTTGCATAAGAATATACATGGAAAGTAGAGGAAAAGGGGGCGATGCGTTTAGTAGCTGACCTGGGATTTCTCTATGCGCAAATGTCTCCGCAGTTCCAGGGGGGTGGTTTTGAAATATTCTTTGCAGAAGCGAGTAAAATGGGGGGCGATGGTAAAGCCGTATTTTTTCATCAGTTCCTGCATTTGTTCGCTGGTTTCGGACAGGTCGTAACGGATGTGTTTGGCTTTTTGGCCAAGCATCCATTGGTAGGGGGACTTGTCAAATTCGTAGTTGAATTGGCGGTCGAATGTTTTCCTTTTCAGGCCTGAGAGTTCTACAAGTCCCTGGATATTTTTCACTTTCAGATAGTTTTTCAGCACAAATGCCCTGAAGTCTATTACTTTTCCTACGATTGGGTGGAAGATCTCCTGCATTTTTTCCTTGGAATGGAGGAGTCGGAGCAGATAAATACATTCTTCGTATTTGAGGCGTTGGTATTCCGCATCGGACATTAGTTGGGTGAAACGGGTGGTGATGTTTTGCACAAAAAGGAACAGAGGTTTGTGTGTGTCGTGAATGCAGAAGGATTGTTCCTTCCGATCCGGCAATTTGGAAAGTTCCCTGAAGTAAGCCCTGTCGCATATATTCCCGAAGCGGTCAAAATAGAAAAGCAGGAAATTGCTGGGAGATAAGGCATGGAAGGACATGTCGGCCGAGATGGGCAGGAAGAAAAACTGCTCCCGGCGAACGAGTTGCCCCAAACCCTCGCTACTGTTCAGCATCATCTTGCCTTCCAACAGAAATATGAGCAGATTGCAATCCTTATATGCAGAATAGTAGGTATCGCCTTCGCTGATTTTATATTGCTTAAACCCTACTTTCACTTCGTTGCCCATGGCCAATTGAAATTGTTCTATGGCTTTCGAGTGAAACGGCTTGGATGAATTTAGCATTTCCTATTGTTTGTTGTTTTTAATTTATTATAGAATAATGCGCGCAAAATTACAACTTAATAAAATACAGCTCTTGTAAAATCCCCCGTTTCTCTTTACAATTGCTACATAGCAGCAAAATTCCTGCAGGTATCCTGTCCTGGCGACTCGGCGACCCGGCAGGCGGTAAATAAATTATGGGTTGCATCTATCCGGTCAACGGCTTTTTTCCCTATCTTGCACCGCGTTTACAATAAAATATAACAGATTATGAAAAGAAATTGGTTTTTTTATTTAGTTGTGATGGTTTGCGCCAACCTCCTCGCTACCTCTTGCAGCAAGGAAGATCCTGCCAGCGGAACAATTTCTGTCTGGCGGGATGCCTTGGGGACTTATGCGCCGGGCGAATTCCATAAACTTACAGTAAATGGGGAGGAGGAAATATCGGAAGCAAAATCGGTACTCCTGTCTTCCGGAACGGGTGAGAGCGCGAAATTTACCTTAACCAATATCGTCCCGGATGCACCAACGGTAGTTATCGACCAGGTTACGATTATTCCGAGCGAGAATCGTTCCTATACTTTTTCCGGGGAAACAAGCCTGGGAGAAATCACCATCTCCATATCGGGAACCTTGACCGAAGGAGAGGATTCCAATACCTTGGAACTGAATGTGACACGCAAAGTGAACTCCCCCCTTACCGGTGTATGGAAACTGAACTTTACGCAGGATGGAAGTGCCATTCTATTCCGTATAGAATCCACAAACGAGGCCTTCAATGCGTTGATGGTTTGGCTGACACCCAAGTTGAAAGAGGTATTGGCTCGAAGCATAAAGGACATCACCGTGTCGCTGGGCGAAGACGGACGCTTCGACCTGCAATGGACGAAAACAGGCCAGGATACCCCTATCGGGATGCCCGAACACATACGCGACATGGTGGGCATCTATTATTTTGCAGAGGACGGGAAATTGTACCTGGCGATAGAAAAGTCCCTGCTCCCGCTCTTAAAAGCGCTTCAACCGGAGGGAATCGCCATCGACGTGGACGCCCTGGTGGATGCCCTGACCGAAGACAGGGGGGATTTTGTGGCTCTCCCGATCCTTTTTAAACAGAACGACAACGAGGTGGAGTTTTCCTTAGGGAAAAACCTTGCTTCCCTCCTCGCGCCCATCCTGATCCCGCTGGTGCTGGAGCATCTGCCGGCCGACTTTCCGGAATCCATCAGCCAGATCATAGAACAACTTCCGGAGATCATCAACGACTCCCAGACCTTTGACGTAGGACTAAGATTTAATCATTCATAATGCGAATTATTGTAATGCTTGTTTTGTGGGCCTGTGTACCGTGTTTTACACAGGCCCAATTTTTGAATTATGGCACAGACCCTCCCCGTTTCCGATGGAATCAGGTTTCACTTCCGCATTATACATTGATTTATCCGCAGGGCAACGATTCGACGGCTTATCGCTACGCCCTTTATCTGGAGAATGTGTATCCGCATCTGACGAAAACCATAGGGAAGCCCCTCGAGATGCCTTTTCCCGTTGTGCTGCATCCGGCGAGCATGACTTCCAACGGGATGGTATCCTGGTCGCCCCGGCGCATGGAATTGCTCCCGACGCCTTCCTGGAGCCTCCATGCAGAGCCTTGGGAGAAGCATCTGGTGATACACGAATCGCGCCACGTGGTGCAAACGGGTAAACTAATGAGAGGCGTTTTCCGTCCGCTTTATTACCTGATGGGCGAACAGGCGGCGGGCATCTCCTCGGCGCTGGTTCCGCGCTGGTTTTTTGAGGGCGATGCCGTGGGCATGGAGACCGCCCTGAGCCATGCCGGCAGGGGACGTTTGCCCGAATTTCAGATGACTTACCGTGCGCAATTATCTACCTCTTCCTCTCCCTTCTTTTCCTTTGACAAATGGTATCTGGGTTCGTATAAGGATTATACGGGCGATTTCTACACCCTGGGCTACAATCTTACGGCCTTTGCACGCTATAAATACGGGGCGGAGGTATGGGAGAAGGTGACGAGCCGCTATGTGCGCCGGCCTTTTTCCTTTCCCCCTTTCGCCCGGGCCTTCAGGCGCCAGACGGGGACAAGCATCGACGGGCTTTTCAAGGAGACGTTTGCCTTCCTGGGCAAGGAATGGACGGGGGACGACAGCGCGGGCGACAGGCCGGACTATCTTACGCCGGAAACCGGGGATTATACCTCCTATAAGGATCCGCAGGCCTGGAACGACTCCACCGTTGTGGCCCTTAAATCGTCCCTTTCCGATCTCCCCGCCCTGGTATCGCTCACGAACGGGAGCGAGAAACACCTGACCTACGTGGGAGGGATCAACGGGCGGATAGCGCTTCGCAACAACCGGGTGTATTGGTTGGAGGTGATGCCCGGCAGGCGTTGGAGCCTCGAAAGCCATACTGCGATAAAGTATTACGAGTTGACCACCCAGGAGATCGGGACGCTTGCTTCGCGCCGGCGTTATGTATCTTTTGCCGTGGGCGATTCCTGCATTGCCGCTTCCCTGTTTACCGAGAAGGCTTTGTCGGGGATTGTGCTGATTGATCCGGAGAACGGGAAGGAGCAGATGCAATATGCTACGCCGGGCAATGTGTTTGTAAAGGAACTCGCCTCGGGCGATGAACAAATGCTGTACGCCGTGGGTGTGGACGAAAAAGGGATCCGTCTGCTGCGACTGGATCTCAAGGCCAATCGCTGGGAGGAGCTGCTGGGTGCGACCTCGGCCAATATCGCTTCGCCTGTATATAATAATAAGGAAGGGAAGTTGTTTTTCGAATCGGGCCTGAACGGGACGAACAACCTTTACAGCCTGGATCTCTCCGAGCGGAAGGTTTTTCGGTTGACTTCGGCGCGTTTCGGCGCTTTCCACCCGGCCTTTCCTGTCGGGGGGGGGGGATTGCTGTTTGCCGATTACGGGGCGAAAGGCCACCGGATTGCCTTTCTCGCCAACGACAGTCTGCGCCCCCGGGAGGCGGACTTTACGCTTCCCGCCCGTTTTGTTCTGGCCGATACGTTGGCGTCTCAGGAGGGGTTTAGGTTGGAGGATTCGTTGCTTGAAGCCATCGACTTTCATCCGCAACCTTACCGCAAGGCTTCGCATTTGTTCCAAATACACAGTTGGGCGCCTGTTTATTATAATGTCAGCGAATGGATGAGCGGCGGCGCTTCCGACTTTATTCTGGCTTTGAAGCCGGGGGCCACCCTGATCTCGCAAAACGCCCTCAATACGGCCGTGACGCAGCTCGGATGGTATTATCACCAGGGGTACCACCACGGCGCGGTGGATTTCACGTACATGGGATGGCTGCCGGTGATTCGCCTCCATGCGGATTACGGCAGTAAGGCGTTCGATGTGGTGTGGGTGAAAAACCAAGAGGGCCTGATGCAGGCGGTTGCCCGACCAACCAACCGGAACCTCACGGAAATCCTGTTGCAGGCCTACATCCCCTTCAACCTGACGGAAAACCATTACACGCGGGGCATACAACCCGGGCTGTCGTACTATTTCACCAACAACGCCTACCGGCAATACGGTCAAAACCTCATGGTTTACTTCCATTACCTTCTGGCCGAACTCCGCTTATACAGTTACCGCAAGATGGCGCACCGCGACATCCTTCCCCGGCTTGGCTACCAGCTTCGGCTGCAATACCTGAACCTCCCGTTCCATACGGGCAATTTCGGCGATATGTACCTTGCCCGCCTTACGGCTTACCTTCCCGGGGCGGCGGCGCATCACTCCCTCATGCTCCGGGCCGGCTACCTTTACCAGTCCAACGACGACCGACCGATGTACATCCCCAAACAGCTTCTGGAATCCCCCAGGGGTTACGCCTATCAGTACCGTACGCATCAGCAGATAGCCCTTAGGGGGGATTATGCATTTCCCCTTGCGACGCCCGATCTTTCGCTTGGGAAGCTGGCCTATATCCGTCGTCTCCGCGCCAATTTGTTTTACGACGTAACCTTCAACCAGGCCGAGGCCGACGAAGCCTTTACCGGACAACATGCCACCGGCGTCGATGTGCTGCTGGACTGGAACGCCCTGCGCTTTTCCTTTCCTCTTTCCACCGGTCTGCGTGTGATCCGCACGCTTACCGGCGGCGGCTTTCAGACGGAAATACTCTTCTCCTTCAGCATCTAAGACAAGGTTCCCACATGTCAGTTGCCAAAAACCTTACCGAAGGCCCCATCCGACGTCAATTGTTCAACCTGGCCATACCCATCATGGGGACGTCCTTCATGCAGATGACCTACACCCTGATAGACATGGCCTGGATTGGTCGTTTGGGGAGCGAATCGCTGGCGGCGATCGGCGCGGTAGGCATCCTGACCTGGGTTTCCAACTCCTTAGCCCTGTTGAATAAGGTGGGCGCCGAGGTGAGCGTGGCCCATAGCCTTGGCGCCCGTAACATCCACGACGCCCGCTTGTATGCCTCGCATAATCTCAGCCTTAGCCTCCTTTTGTCGGCGCTTTGGGGTGCGGGTCTGTTCCTTTTGGCCCGTCCGCTATTGGGGTTTTACCGTCTGGATGCCGCCATCACCACGGAGGCTGTCCGCTTTCTTCGGATATTGATTTTGGGTTTCCCGTTTGTCTTCCTGTCTTTTTCTTTTACGGGGATCCACAATGCTGCCGGTTTGAGCCGTATTCCGTTTCTGGTGAACGGCATTGGCTTGGTGTTGAACATTGTGCTCGATCCTCTTTTCATCTTTGTTTTCGGCTGGGGCACATCCGGCGCCGCCTGTGCTACCTGTTTGTCGCAGGGGGTTGTATGCCTTGCGTTTGCCTGTCATTTGCGCTTTCGGAGCCGTTTGCTGGGTGGTTTTCCTTTTCTGATTCGCTTGCAATCCGGCTACACCCGTCGCATTCTTCGTTTGGGTTTGCCTGTGGCTTTGCTGAATGCTTTGTTTGCCCTTATCAACTTCTGTATGGGGCGCACGGCTTCTCTGAGCGGTGGTCATATTGGTCTGATGACGCTCACCGCCGGCGGCCAGATGGAGGCCATTGCCTGGAACACTTCTCAGGGATTCAGCACGGCTTTGAGCGCTTTCACGGCTCAGAACTATGCTGCCGGGAGGAAAGATCGCCTGCGGGTGGCCTATGGTACCACCTTGTGGATGACCGGCCTTTTCGGTTTGTTCTGCACCTTTCTTTTCCTGCAATACGGCGAGGAGATTTTCTCTCTCATTGTAGCGGATGCGGCGGCCTGCGCCTCGGGCGGCATTTTCCTGCGCATCGACGCTTATTCCATGTTGTTCATGATGTTGGAGATTACCATGCAAGGATTTTTCTACGGTGTGGGCCGCACCCTTCCTCCTGCCATCCTAAGCATCGGCTTCAATCTGATAAGAATCCCGTTGGCCATCTTCCTCTCCTCCACCTCCTTGGGCGTAACCGGCGTATGGTGGGCAATCAGCCTCACCAGCATGGCCAAAGGCATTTCCTCTTTCTTATGGTTTCGTCTTCGACGAGACCGGTGGTTAACGGTTCGCGGTTAACGGTTCGTGGGAACTCTTTCTCTCCACACAGGCCTCGAAGCTGCGTCCCAGTCCGGCTTTTGCCGGAGTGCACAGGAAATTTTGCCGGAGTGCACAGAAAATTTTGCCGGAGTGCACAGAAAATTTTGCCGGAGTGCACAGGAAATTTTGCCGGAGTGCACAGGAAATTCAGCCGGAGTGCACTCCAGTTTCGAGGCCTTCAGCTCCTCTTTCAGGCGCCAAGCATTACCGGGTCCGGGGAGAGGGTGAAAAAGCAATAATTGCAGGTGTTTTTAGTTTATATTACAACAAGATAACTGATAGACGTGAAGAAAAACATTTATAGCCTTTTGGGCTGTTCCTTTATTCTTTTGCTTGCTTCGTGCGGCACGGCAAAAAATACCGGAGCGCATCGCCTGTATCATGCCGTAACTTCGCAGTACAATATTTATTACAATGGCAAAACCTCTTTCGACGAAGCCCTGCTCGCACAACAGAATAACTACAAGGAATCCTATACCGATCGGCTTCTCCTCTACCCTGTCAGCGCTCTGCCGAAAGAGAAACAAACCACCGGAGGACCCTTCGACCGAGCCGTGGAAAAAGGCAATAAAGCCGTGAAACTGCACTCCATACAAACCAAACCACCCAAAAAACCCGGCTGGAGGAACAATCCCAAACAAGTCGCCCTTCAGGAACAGGAAGAATACAACCCTTTCCTGAAAAAATGCTGGATGCTGATCGGACAGGGACAATTCCATAACGCCGACTTCCTGCAAGCCGCCGCGACCTTCTCCTACATCGCCCGACACTATGCCCACGATAAGGAAATGAAAGCCAAAGCCCAACTCTGGCAAACACGATGCTATGCCGAGCTGGGATGGCTCTACGAAGCCGAAGATATACTTGGCAAACTGAACGTCAACGGCATACCGGATGAGGCCCTCGACCTCTACGCCGGAGTATATGCCGATTTCCTGCTCAAAAACAAACGCCCGGAAGACGCCCTGCCCTATCTCAACACAGCCATCAAGGCCGAGAAAAACAAACGACAGCAAACACGTATGCGCTATCTCCTGGGGCAAATCCAGGCACATCTGGGTATGCACGAGGCAGCCTATGCCTCCTTTGTAAAAGTCGCCCGCGCCAATCCGCCCTACGAACTTGAGTTTGCCGCACGCATACGTCAAACGGAAGTCTTCCCCCCCACGCAAAGCAAACGGGTGATTAAAATGTTGGAATCCCTGTCGAAAAGCGAGAAGAACAAAGATTACCTCGACCAGGTATACTATGCCCTGGGGAACGTTTGCCTCGCCAAAGGAGATACGGCCCAGGCCATTGCATACTACGAAGAAGGAGTGCAAAAAAGTACGCAGAACGCTATGGACAAGGCAATCCTGTGGATTAAGCTGGGCGATTTGTACTTCGAAATGCGCTCCTACCCAGAAGCACAACCCTGTTTCAGCGGCGCAGCAGGCATCCTGAGTAAAGAATATGCGGAATACGAACGGGTATCGAAACTGTCGGCCGTGCTGGATGAACTCGTGGTGCATGTCCAGGCCATTCATCTCCAGGATAGCCTGCAAAGCCTCGGACGGATGCCCGAAGAAGAACGTCTGGCCGTCATAGACAGCATCATCCGCCAGGTAGAAAAAGAGGAAAAAGAGGCCAAAGCGCTGGCAGAAAAAGAAGCCTACCTGGCAGAACAGGAATCCCTGGGCGGCATGGAACGGCCGGGAACAAACATCAACGTCCCAACGATGCCCACAGCGCCGGGCGAAAGTTCGTTCTATTTCTACAACACACAAACCGTGGCGCAAGGGAAAACACAGTTCCAACGCAAATGGGGACGACGCACCCTGGAAGACAATTGGCGGCGACGCAGCAAACGCATGACCACGTTCGACGAAAACGTCGAGGACGAAAATACCCCGGAAAATACCCCGGAAAGAAACCTTACGCCCCAAACCTTCGCCACGCAAACGGACAGCTCCACCCTCCTGACCGACTCCTCGGACATTGACCCGCCGGAAGAGTTATCGGACGACCCGAAAACACGGGCGTTTTATCTGCAACAAATCCCTGCCACCGAAGAAGAAATCGAGGCCTCCAACCGGATCATCATCGACGGACTTTACCAAATGGCCATGATCTACAAGGATCGTCTGGAGGATTTCGAACGGGCCGTGGCCGGCTTTGAGGAGCTGGAAGAGCGTTTCCCGCAAAACCAACATCTTATGGAGTGTTACTATCAGATTTATCTCCTGGCGCTCCGTCTCCGGGATGCGGACTTGGGCGAACGCTACAAAGCAAAGATGATGGCCTCCTTCCCGCAAAGCGATTACGCCCTGGCCATTGCCGACCCGGATTACGAACAGACCATCCGCTCCATGGACCGTGTGCAATCGGCCATCTACGAGGCTACCTACCAGAGTTATCTGCTGGGCGACACCCTCACGGTACGTCGCAACTACGAAACCATGGAAACCAAATATCCCCTGGCCGATCTGCTCCCCAAGTTCATGTTCCTGCACGCCCTAACCTACGTACAGAAAGGAGATGCGGAAGGATTCAAAGAAGCGCTGCGGTCGCTGATTGAAAAGTATCCGAAGGCCGATGTAACCGACCTGGCAAGCGAAATGCTCAAAGGCGTACTCCGCGGCCGGGAGTTGGTGCAGGGCAGCGTCCAGGCAATGGTGTGGAACCTGCGCTTCGGATTGGAAGACGGCACGCTGTCGAGGGCCGATTCGGCCAGGACGTTCACAACGGAAAAGAATCAACCCTGCCGCCTCGTCCTGATGTATCCTTCCGGACAAATCGACAACAACCAACTGCTCTTTGTAGTGGCGGCATATAATTTCTCCAACTTCATGGTCAAGGAGTTCGATCTCACCCGGAACGAAGCCGGGCCTTTAAGTATGCTGACCGTCAGTGGCTTTATTCACTTCGACGAAGCGCTGCAATATTACAGGCAGATCTACGGGAAAGACGGCTACGCCGCCTCGCTGAGTAAGGAAATCGCCCTTGTCCCCATTTCCGAGGCCAATTACGAAACACTGATGCGGGGCAAAACACTGGACGAATACGTCTTCTTCCTGGAAGAAAACTTCGCCCCCGAAGCGCCCGAAGTCATCGCTCGCCTGAGAGCACGCCTGGACGCCGCACCGGAAGAAGAGGAAGAAGAAGCAAAAGCGCAACCGCTAACAGATGCGGAAACGCCCCCCCTTCCGGAGGAAAGCATAGATGAGGAGCCGGCAAGCCTGGATGCGGAGCCGGCAAGGGAGCCGGAAGCGGAGTTGGAAACCGAACCTCCCCTGCCAATCCCGGTGGATACCCTTGCCGCAGAAGTTACCCCCGAACCGCAAAAGACGCTCACCCAAATCCGGAAAGAAAAAGAGCGCACCTACAAAGAACAGC
Organism: Tannerellaceae bacterium; assembly: GCA_031278605.1. Classification (GTDB taxonomy): domain Bacteria; phylum Bacteroidota; class Bacteroidia; order Bacteroidales; family Tannerellaceae; genus DFXE01. Next base: position 11,647 of record JAITKB010000020.1, on the reverse strand, counting down.
AAAGGCAAAAAGCCAAAGAACGCAAAGCCAAAGAACGGGCTTACAAACAAAAACTCAAGGAAAGGGAGAAAGCGCGTCGTGAGGCGCAAAAGAAAAAAAGGAAAGCCGGGACATAAACCCCCCGGCTTTCCTTTCCTTCGTATCGGTCCCGAACCTACCGGTCCAGGATAACCCCAAGGGTTTTCTTCCGGTCCAGCGAATTATAGATAGGTATCCGTTCGAGAGGCTCTTCCGAGCGGAGACGGGTATCGCTCCTGGTCGCTATGGGCGTCCCGTAGGCTATGTGTTCCAGAATAGGTTTGAGGATAAACTCGTTGGGGTCCCCGAGTTCGGCATAGGTGTTGTCCTGGTGATTCTCGTCATAAAAGATATCCGGGGCAAACCCTTTGCTGTAATCCGAGAAACCCTCCCTGTTGCTCAGTCTACTCACAATGGGATGCAGTTCCCAGTCATAGTTGTCGTCCTCGAAAGTGAGCGAACCTACGTTCTTCCCTTCGGTCGTATCCCCTACGAGAATCAAGTCGCTGTTCAGATAAGGCTTGAGACCGTTTATGACGGCTTCCGAGGCCGAGGCCGTTCGTTGGCTGGTGATGACAAAAAGCTTCTTCAGGTTCATGTTCTCGCCTTCAGCCAAGCGGACTTCAAACATGAGTTCCTGTTGCTTGGGATATTTATTGGTTTGTCCGTTGTAGGACAATGTGCAGAAGACATCGCCCAGGGCCGAGGTCGGCGCCAAAAACGTAGCCAGCAACTGGGCACAGGAGAGCAGCCCGCCGCCGTTATAGCGCAAATCCAGCACAAAGGCGTCGGCGCCGGCGCCCTTTAATTCCCGGAAGGCTTCCCGCAAGGTCCGGTTAAAGGCGTCGTCCCCGGTCGTTTCGCCGGGCCCGGCCGTGAAATGATTGTATACCAGATAAGCCACCTTGGCGTTTCCATAGGGGATGACTTTGTGCAGAAACACCGGGTTGTCCGTCACCTTGGTTGCCGTGAGTGTGCATGTTTTGCTCACGGAGGCAAAGTTGTCCTTGCGTTCGGCAAATCCGAACGATACCGTGACCGGCGAGGTGGTATCCAGGCTCTCCAAAAGGGTCTGCGTATCGCCGGAGACCGCACGGTTGTTGATCGCCACAATCCAATCGCCCCGCCGGATTCCCGCCAGGGCTGCCGGCGAATCGGGCAATACGTAAAGCACCAGAAGCGCATAGATCTTCCGCAGGGGGATGTAATAATACTGAAACTCAAATCCAAACGAGTAATCTTCCCCCAGGTAGGATTTGGTGGCGGCATCCGCCGTTTTCTTGTTGATGGATGAATAATAGTAATGCGTACCATCGGATAGGGTCTTCCCATCTTTCCGGGTCAGGAGCGAGGTAAAGAAGGGTTCCGCCTCCTGATTGAAATCCAGCTGGTGGCTATCCGGTATCTCATCCTCCCAGAGATAGTACAGCCGCATGGTTTGTTCTATCCATTCATTCACGCTTTGTTCTTCGGACGACTTGGACACGGGCAGGTCCTGCGCCTGGCAACCCCAGAGCAGGGCCAAGGCTCCGATCAAGAGGCCCAGGGAAACATCCTTTCCTTTCAATTGATTCATAACTTGTTTTCTTATATAATTATACCTATGATTCTACGGGAGGCAAAGGTAGGCAATAAGTTTCAGTTCTCCTTTCGGCGGTATATTTTGTAGCCCAGGGCGGCAACGGCAATACTCATCAAGGGACTAAGGAGATTGAAAAAACAATAAGGCAAATAGGTAAAGGTAGAGACACCCAGGATGGTGGATTGCGTCATCCCACAGGTATTCCACGGAATCAGCGGCGAGGTAACGGTAACGGCATCTTCGGTCGTTCGGCTCAGGAGACGCCCCTGGTAGCCCTTATCGCGGTAGATCCCCTTAAACATACTGCCGGTCAACAGGATGGATATATACTGATCGGCCGTAGCGATATTGAAGAACAGGCCGGCGACAACGGTCGAGAACACCAGGCCGAGGGTACGACGGATGAAGCGGAGAAATACGCTCATGATGCTGTGCAACATGCCTGAAGCCACCATGGAGCCGCCGAAACTCATGGCGCAAAGGATCAACCAAATCGTATGCATCATGCCTTCCATCCCGCGTGTAGAGACGAGTTCATTCAGTTCGGGATTGCCTGTTTCGGTATGCGTTGTGCCGTAGAAGGTAATCAGAAGACCTTTGAATTGGGCCGCAAGTCCCGGTGTTTCGCCCCCGGCAATACGATCCAGCAAATGGGGTTGGAAGAACCAGGCGAACACCCCACCCAGCAGGGCGGCAACAAATAAGGTAATCACGGCCGGCAGGCGGCGATAGATCAGAATACCCGTGACAAGAGGCACCACCAGCAACCAGGGAGACAGCCAAAAGGTGTTTTCTATGGAAAGCGCATAGGCCGACACCTCGGCCGCAGGGGAGGTCTCGCAAAGGAATCCGGCTACGAGGAAGATCATCAACGACAGCGTGATAGACGGGATGGTGGTAATCATCAAGTAACGAATATGCGTAAAAATAGGCGTATCGCTCACCGAAGAAGCCAAGACGGTCGTATCCGACAAGGGCGAGACCTTATCGCCGAAATAAGCGCCCGAAATAATCGCCCCGGCAATCCACCCCGGATGAAATCCCAGGGCCTGTCCGATCCCCACAAGGGCAACGCCAATGGTGGCAATCGTGGTCCAGGAACTTCCCGTCAAGACGGAAACGATCGCACAAATGACACAGGTAGAGACCAGGTAAACCGTTGGGTGAATGAGTTGTATCCCATAATATATCAGCGTAGGGACTACCCCGCTAATCATCCAGCTACCCGACAGGGCCCCGATCAGGAGCAAGAGGAACAAAGCCATGGCCACGCTTGTGATATGCCCGGTAATGGCTTGTTCGATCTGCTTCCATTTCACCCCGCAATGCCCCACGGCGATCAGGCTGCAAACGGCCGTAGACAGCAGCAGTACCATCTGACTTCCTCCATTCAAGGCATCACTGCCGAAGATGCGTATGGTGAAAAACAAAAGGCCCGTCAATACCGCGACAGGCACAAAGGACAACCAAACGGAAGGCTGCTTAACCGAAGACTGCGTCATAGGGAATACGTATTATGAGGGTGATTATTTTAGTTTGCATCGGCGGCAAAGATACACATTAAGTTGTAGGATTTCGATCCCATACCCACCCTACCTATGTATAGGACTTAGGCCACCTATGTATAGGACCGAGGCCACCTAAGTATAGGACTTAGGTTAAGGGCCTTTTTTCCCCTTTTCGGCGCCCTCCGGGATGCTTGGGGGAAAAAATCGGAGGCTGTCCCTGTGGGACAGCCTCCTCTGAGAATCAAAAACTAACCTAATCCATCTGTGTATAAAAAGCTAAGATTTTGGTTTTCGCTTAACTAATCATAAAAAAAGTCTTACACCTTTACTCTAATGCAAATATTCAAATAAAATCCTGTAACTTCTCTTGACCTAAGTCAAATTAACTGAAACGTCAACGATTTATTGACGTATGTCAAGCTTGTCCGTTGAATCGTCCCGCACGGACACGGCTTAAAGTCTCCGGGGACATCAATAAGTAGGAAGCGATATGTACCAGGGGCACGCGTTGTATAATGTCCGGACGCTCTTTCAATAGGCGCAGGTAACTCTCGTTGGCCGTTTCAAACCGGAAGGCGAATATTTTTTTTTGGATTCCGGTCATCATCATTTCCATGATGCGACAATACATGAGACTGATTTCCCTACATTCCTGAACCAGAGACATAAAAGGTTTGTAGGGGATACCGTATAAAACAACCGGTTCTAAGGCTTCGATCATGGCGTGGGTAGGTTTTTGGTGAAAAAAACTGTCAACGCAGATAAAGATATTCTCCTCGCAGGCAAAATGCTCGGTCATTTCTTTTCCATTCTTATAGCAAAACTGCCGGAGAAGTCCTCGTTTTACGTAGTATACCAAATCACAAACCTCCCCTTCCTTCAACAGGAACTCATTCTTCTCCAACTCCTTGTAGACTAAAACAGAAGCTAATTTTTCGGTGGCGTCGTTACTTATGGTATGCGATACAACTTCACCCATCTGTTGGGCAATAACTTTTTTACTTATCATCTTGTTTAAAACTAATTATATCAACAAAAATAATAATTTTATGCATAAAAAAGAAATATGTCGAACATAGTTGTCAAATTAGGTTGTATTCTGTAATATAAGAGCGTATTTTCGTAAGGGTCAAAACCTGTCTGTGTGTCCTTTTATTTATATTCCTTCCAACTCTTAATTTGCAAATCGTGGATACTTAGTGTACAAAAGGCCGTGATAAAGGCATCTGCCAGGCGGGCATTGGTTATAAGCGGGATATTCAGGTCAATGGATGCCCGACGTATCTTATAACCATTGTCCAACTCCCCGACCGAAAGGTCCCGCGGGATATTCACCACCATATCTATTTTCTTCTCATGAAGCAGACCAAGCGCCTGAGGTTCCTTGTTTTCCTCACTGGGCCAATACACTTGCGTACTGCTTATTCCGTTCTCCTTCAGGAAACGATGCGTCCCTCCCGTGGCAAACAGGTGGAAGCCTTTGGCAGACAACAAACGCACGGCATCCAGCATATCTGCTTTTTGTTTGGTCGTTCCGGTGGATAGCAAAATATTCTTTTCAGGAATCCGATAGCCCACGGAGAGCATACTCTTTAGTACAGCCTCGGAGGTATCCATGGCTATGCAACCCACTTCTCCGGTAGAAGCCATATCGACGCCCAAGACAGGATCGGCTTTTTGCAACCGGGAGAAAGAGAACTGAGATGCCTTGATGCCAACATAATCCAAGTCGAACTCATTCTTGGTGGGCTTTTGCAGCGCCAAGCCCAACATGACACGCGTAGCCAGGTCGATGAAGTTTATCTTCAATACCTTGCTTACAAAAGGGAAACTTCTGGATGCACGCAGGTTACATTCGATTACTTTGATTTCGTTCGCCTTGGCAAGGTATTGGATATTAAACGGACCCGATATGTTCAGTTCCCTGGCTATTCGCCGACTTACATTTTTGATGCGACGCATCGTTTCCACATAAAGTTTCTGAGCCGGGAACTGAATCGTGGCATCCCCGCTGTGTACACCGGCAAATTCTATATGTTCACTGATGGCATACATGATAATCTCGCCTTTGTCGGCTACCGCGTCGAGTTCCACTTCTTTGGCGTTTTCTATAAACTGGCTCACTACCACGGGATGTTCCTTGCTTACATTGGCGGCGAGTTTCAGGAAACGCTCCAATTCCTCCTTGTTGGAGCAAACGTTCATCGCCGCTCCGCTTAGTACGTAACTTGGGCGAACCAGCACGGGAAAACCTACCTCGTCTACAAATTGATTGATATCCTCCATGCTGCTCAGCTCTTTCCAACGAGGCTGATCCACGCCGATACGGTCCAGCATGGCGGAAAACTTATGGCGGTCTTCGGCATTATCTATGCTTCGGGCCTTCGTCCCGAGGATGTTTACCTGTTGACGGTCCAAGCGACTGGCCAGGTTGTTGGGGATTTGGCCTCCGGTAGATACGATGACGCCGTGGGGATTCTCCACTTCCAGAATATCCATCACCCGTTCAAAGGTCAGTTCATCGAAATACAGGCGGTCGCACATATCGTAATCGGTCGATACCGTTTCGGGGTTGTAATTAATCATCACCGAACGCCAGCCTTCTTTCCGAATGGTGTTGAGCGCCTGCACGCCGCACCAGTCAAATTCCACCGAACTGCCGATGCGGTACGCCCCGGATCCCAATACCACGATGGAACGTTTATCCCCCAGGTAGCGGACATCGTTTTCTATACCGCCGTATGTGAGATAGAGATAATTCGTTTGTGCGGGATATTCGGCAGCCAGGGTGTCTATTTGTCTTACTACCGGAAGGATCCCTCTTCGTTTCCTCTCGTGACGTACCTGCAATCCGGCCTTTTCCGCTAAGGTTATCTTGTCGATCGTGTCCTGTTCCAATAGATGCCTGTCGAAATGCGACACCTCTATTTTATCCTTGAAGATAGCGCGAGCAATCTGGAAATCGGAAAAGCCTTGTTCCTTTGCCCGGCGAAGCAACGAGTCCGGCATCTTGTCTATGGAATGAATGTTTTCCAATTCTTCCGCCGTGAGGATGATATTGTATAACTTCTGCAGGAACCATTTGTCTATCTTGGTTAGATCATGTATCTGCTCGATGGTGTACCCGGCGCGAAAGGCTTTGCTGATAACAAATATGCGTCGATCGGTAGGCTCGTTCAGCGCCTTGTCCGTATCCTGAAGCACCAGCTCGCTGTTTTCTACGAAGCCGTGCATTCCTTGTCCTATCATGCGAAGGCCTTTTTGGATAACCTCCTCAAAGGTGCGACCGATAGCCATTACTTCGCCTACGGACTTCATGCTTGAGCCAAGTTCGCGTGCTACGCCGTGGAATTTGCCCAAGTCCCAGCGAGGGATTTTGCAGACAACGTAGTCCAGAGCAGGCTCAAAGAAGGCGCTGGTTGTTTTGGTTACAGCGTTTTTCAGGTCGAAAAGCCCATAGCCCAATCCCAGTTTTGCGGCGACAAATGCCAGCGGATAACCCGTTGCTTTCGATGCCAGGGCCGAGGAACGGCTCAGACGGGCATTGACCTCTATCACCCGGTAGTCTTCGCTTTCCGGGTCAAGGGCATATTGCACGTTACATTCGCCTACGATACCGATATGGCGGATGATGCGTATGGACAACTCGCGAAGCTTATGGTATTCCGAGTTCGTAAGCGTTTGAGAAGGAGCAATAACGATACTCTCGCCCGTATGAATACCCAGGGGATCGAAATTCTCCATATTGCACACGGTGATGCAATTGTCGAAGCGGTCGCGCACTACTTCATACTCCACCTCTTTCCAGCCCTTCAGGCTCTTTTCTACCAAGATTTGGGGGGAGAAGGAGAAGGCTTTTTCCGCCAATAGGTTCAATTCGTCTTCGTTATCGCAGAATCCGGAGCCTAAACCTCCCAGGGCGTAGGCCGCACGGAGAATGACCGGATAACCTAATTCGGTAGCCGCCCGACGGGCGTCGGCGAGGTTGTCTACCGCTTCGCTTTTTATGGTTTTAATGTGGATCTCGTCCAGCTTACGAACAAAAAGTTCCCGGTCTTCGGTATCCATAATGGCCTGAACGGGAGTGCCCAATACACGTACATGGTATTTATCCAGCACACCGTTGCGGAACAGGGCGACGCCGCAGTTCAGCGCCGTTTGTCCGCCAAAGGCCAGCAAGATACCGTCCGGACGTTCCTTCTCGATTACTTTTTCCACAAAGAAGGGCGTAACGGGCAGGAAATACACGGTATCGGCCACGCCGTCGGATGTTTGTACGGTGGCGATATTGGGGTTGATCAAAACCGTTTCAAGGCCTTCTTCCCTTATTGCCTTCAGGGCCTGCGAGCCGGAATAGTCGAACTCTCCCGCTTCGCCGATCTTCAGCGCCCCAGAGCCGAGTACCAATACTTTTCGGAGTACGGGGGAGTGCGGGGAGGCATCCCGGTCCGTGGCACCGGAGATTTCGTTGCCGATTCTCAGTTGCCCGGTATGTAAAGCCTCGGCGAACAGGTCGAAAACAAATTCCGTATCCGTTGGGCCGCTACAGGCTTCGGGATGGAATTGGGTGGTGAAGAAAGGTTTGGTTTTATGACGTATGCCTTCGTTGGTTCCGTCGTTCATATTCACAAAGAGGGGTTCCCAGTCTTCGCCCAGGGTTTCGCTGTTTACGGCATATCCATGGTTTTGCGAGGTGATGAAACATTTGTTTGTGCCCACTAAGCGCACGGGCTGGTTATGGCTGCGATGCCCGTACTTCAACTTGTAGATGGTTGCTCCGCCGGCTTTGGCGAGCAATTGATTCCCCATGCAAATTCCGCACACGGGCTTATCGCCCGACAAGGCTTTGCGGATGTTGTCAACGGCAGCCTCGCAGGTATCCGGGTCGCCGGGTCCGTTGCTGATGAAGAGGCCGTCGTAGTCCATCCCGTTGAAGTCGTAATCCCAGGGGACCCTGACCACGGTAAGGTTTCTTTTCAGCAAGCAACGAAGGATGTTGTGTTTGATGCCACAGTCCACGAGCACGACCTTTTTCTTTCCTTCGCCGGCTCCGTAGGTGATGATTTCCTTGGTAGAAACACGGTCTACATAGTTGATGTCCTCATACTGGGCGGCCTCGGCAAGGGAGGCGGGCGATGCGGTATCGTCGGCAAAGGTGATCATTCCCCGCATCACGCCACGGGCACGCAAGCGTTTGGTCAGCCCACGGGTGTCGATGCCGCATATGCCGGGGATCTGTTCTCGTTTCAGCCAGTCGCCCAGGTTTTCTACGGCATTCCAGTGACTGTGATTGCGGCTGTAATCGCTTAGGATAATGGCATCGGCATAAATGCGATTGCTTTCCAGAAAGGTAGATATTCCCTCCTCGTCAAAGGTCTGGGGGGGGACGCCGTAGTTGCCGATCAACGGATAGGTAAGCGTCATTAGCTGTCCGGCGTACGAGGGGTCGGTCAGACTTTCGGGGTAACCCGTCATGGCGGTATTGAACACCACTTCGCCGGCCACGGGTCGTTCGTATCCGAACGAATATCCTTCGAAGACGCTTCCGTCATCCAGCGTCAGTGTTGCTTTTTTGTCTGTTTGCTGCATATTGCTTGTTTAGTTATCAATGTGTCATTATTAATTCTCCCGTTTTGTTCAGGTATTCTTCTTCCATGAAGTGGACAAACGCATCGTTCACCATACGGGCGCCGCCGATAGTGGGGTAATCGCCGGAGAAGTACCAGTCGCCTTTGTGATGGGGGCAGGCGGAGTGCAGGCCGGATAAGGTTTGATAGACGATTTCCACCCGGGCCCTGGTGGATTGGGTGGTGAGCAGTGACACCATCCGGGCCGATATTTCTTCGTCGCGGAAAGGGGCGTAGATTTCCTTTACGTAGTTCCGGATTGTTGTTGGGCAGGGTTGGGCCTGCTGATGCTTGGCTTTTTGGTATGCTTGCCGGATGAGGTCGCTCATGCCCCTTTCTTCCAGAAGCGCAACGGCCGCCCGGAAGGCGATGAACTCATTCAGCCGGGACATATCAATGCCGTAATAGTCCGGATACCTCACCTGAGGAGACGAGGAAACGATCACGATCTTCTTCGGGCCCAAGCGGTCGAGGATGCTGATGATACTTTGTTTCAGGGTTGTTCCCCGAACGATGCTGTCGTCTATCACCACCAGGTTGTCTACGCCCGGGTTGATACTGCCGTAGGTGATGTCGTAGACATGGGCTGCCAGGTCGTTCCGGCTGTTTCCTTCGGCGATAAACGTACGCAGTTTGATGTCTTTGATGGCTACTTTTTCCGTCCGGATCCGCATGGAGAGGATTTTCTCCAGCTCTTCCGGGTCTTTCCGGGCGTTGCGGTCGGCTATCCATTCTTTCTTTTTTTGGTTGAGGTAGTTGTTCAGGCCTTCCTGGAGTCCGAAGTAAGCCACTTCGGCCGTATTGGGAATGAAGGAAAAGACGGTATGTTCCAGGTCATAGTCGATGGCTTTCAGGATCGGGTGAACCAGGTTTTCGCCCAACTGCTTTCGTTCCTTATAGATATCCGCATCGCTTCCCCGGGAGAAGTAGATGCGTTCAAACGAGCAGGCCCTTACTTGCTTCGGCTCCAGGATTTGCGCCGTGCGTGCGTGTCCGTTTTTGCTTGTGAGCAGGGCCTGGCCCGGCAGCAATTCTTCCACCTGGTGCGAGCTTACGTTCATGGTGGTTTGTATCACCGGGCGTTCGGAGGCCATCACCACCACCTCCTCGTCTATGTAGTAAAAGGCGGGGCGAATCCCCCAGGGATCGCGTACGCAGAAGGATTCGCCGCTTCCCGTGATGCCGTTGATGACGAATCCGCCGTCCCAGAGCGGCGTGCATTGCTTCAATACGTTGGAGAGGTCCATGCGGTCTTCTATGGCGTGGGTGACGTCCATGCCCCGGAGGCCTTCGTCCCGACACAGGCGGTAGAGGCGTTCCACTTCGCGGTCCAGGCGATGCCCCATTTGCTCGAGTATGATATAGGCGTCGCCGTAGAGGCGGGGATGCTGACCGATGGAGGTAATCTCGCGAAACACCTCATCGACGTTTGTCAGGTTGAAATTGCCGCACAGGGCCAGGTTCCGGGCACGCCAGTTGTTGCGCCGAAGGAAGGGGTGGATATAGGATATGCCGGACTTGCCCGTGGTGCTGTACCGCAAATGCCCCATGTAGAGTTCGCCGGCGAAGGGGAGTTCTTTCTTTGCGTAGCAGGCGTTACGGAGATGTTCGGGGGGGATGTGTTCGTAATGCTGATGCACGGAAGCGAATATGGCGCCAATGGCGTCGGAGCCCACGGCCCGTTCCCGGAACATATACTCATTGCCGGGGTTTGCCTCCAGTTTCACGCAGGCTAAGCCGGCGCCTTCCTGTCCGCGGTTGTGTTGTTTTTCCATCAAGAGGTAGAGTTTGTTCAAGCCGTACATCCAGCTTCCGTAGGTCTGATGATAATATTCCAGTGGTTTCCGTAAGCGGATCAGGGCAACGCCACACTCGTGTTTCAAGTCTTCCATCTGTGCTTTTATAATTGTGTCGCGCAAAGATAGGGCATTAAGCCTAACCAAACAAATCCCCTCCGGGGGGGGGCCGGAGGGCTTAGGACTCAGGCGGTTTTTTCCTATATTTGCGCACCCTTTCTATCCATTCATCGTATCATCGTAAACAGTATCGGTTATGAAACATCGTATTTTACTTTTTGTCGCGCTTGTTTTCCCTCTTGTGTTTTTTGTGCAATGCGGCATTACGACCTGGAGCGTATCCGGGGATACGCTCACCATACGGGGCCTGGGGCGGATGCAGACCTTCGGGGGGAAATACCCCTGGGGGAAATACCGGGAAAAGATCCGGCACATTGTCATCCGGGACGGCGTGACAAGTATTGGGGACGAGGCCTTTATGTCCTTTTCCGCCCTGACTTCCGTGCGAATATCCCGCACGGTGACAAGCCTGGGCGAGGAAGCCTTCCGGAACTGTTCGCTTTTGTCGTCGGTGGTTCTTCCCATGCGCGTGAAAAGCCTGGGCACGGCGTCTTTTCGCAACTGCCGTTCGTTGTCTTCGGTGGTTTTTCCTCCGGGTCTGAGGCAGATCGGCCGGGAATCCTTTGCCTATTGCCATAGCCTGACTTCCATCTCCATTCCCTCCAGCGTGACCCAGCTGGGTCGGGAGGCGTTTCACTATTGCAGCGCCCTTACGGAGGTAACCGTAGCCTGGCCGAATCCGCCGGACATCGGCAATGACGTCTTTTTCCTCCAAAGCCTGTCTTTCTGGGAGACTCCGGTTCCCCTGGCCACGCTGCACGTCCCCCCCGGCTCCCGGCCGCTGTACGAGAAGGCCAGGGGGTGGATGAGTTTCGGCAGAATCGAATAGGAGGCGCCCCGTTTTTTTTTTGCTGCAATTTCGAAGCCGAGAGACTGAATTTTCGCTTCAGAGCGACTGCGATTTCGCAGCCGTGCGACTGCAAGTTCGCAGCCGAGCGACTGCAAGTTCGCAGCCGAGCGGCTGCTATTTCGCAGCAAAATGAACAAAGTCGGCAG
>JAITKB010000069.1 GCA_031278605.1 Tannerellaceae bacterium | reverse complement strand
TTCGTCTTTTGGAAGCGCGAAGAGTTGTATCCGGCTGCCGGCCTTCCGCATCGTTTATGTCCCGGAAAATTTTCCACCCCAATCCATCAATGGAAATTGGGCCGGAGAAAATTTTCCACCTCAATCCATCAATGGAAATTGGGCAGAAAAAATTTTCCACCTCAATCCATCAATGGAAATGGAGCAGAAAAAAATTTTCCACTCCAATCCATCAATGGAAATGGTCCCGAAGAAAATTTTCTACTCCAATCCATCAATGGAAATGGTCCCGGAGAAAATTTTCCACCCCAATTCCTAAATGGAAATGGTCCTGGAAAAAATTTTCCACCCTAATTCCCAAATGGAAATTGGGCTGGAAAAAAAATTCTACCCCAATTCCTAAATGGAAATTGTGCTGGAAAAAAAAATTCTACCCTAATTCCCAAATGGAAATTGTGCTGGAAAAAATTTTCTACCCCAATTCCCAAATGGAAATGGGGCTGGAGAAAAAAATATAGCCCTTTCCCAAATAGAAATTGAGGTGGAAAAAAAAATCCAGCCCTTTCCCAAATGGAAATTGGGCTGGAGAAAATTTTCCAGCCCAATTCCTAAATGGAAATGGGGCTGGAAAAAAAATTCTACCCCCATTCCCAAATGGAAATGGGGCTGGAAAAAAAATTCTACTCCAATTCCCAAATAGAAATTGTGCTGGAAAAAAAATTCCAGCCCAATTCCTAAATAGAAATTGGGGTAGAAAAAAAATTCCAGCCCCAATTCCGAAAAAAGAGGGAGGGTAGGGGAATAAGGGGCTTATGGTTTGGGCTGCAGAAGCCATTCACGCGAATTAAATACGCGCCGGCAAGGTGCGAGGCGCGGAAAGAAAAACGGAGACGGGGCGGCACAGGTTGCCCCGTCTCTCCAATCTGAGGCTACGGCCGTTCCCCAGCATTATCCTCCTTGTCTCGCTTTTCGGCGAGCTGACCCATACGGAACTGTCCGGCGCTTACGTAGGACATTATTCGCATCTCTACAAACCTTTCGGTTATCAAATACGCCTTTCCCACGGCAAGATCACCGCCCAATACCAGGGACGTATCGTGGGATACCGGCTAAATCGAATTCCGCTACCGAATCCATGATAACTTCTCCCTGCTGGGCAGTTGTTTCTGGCCCTTCAACAAATCCCGGTATCACACGTATACCATTCCGGAAAGTGTGGTGCAATACAGTCGCATCAGTCAGATCTACAACAATGCATCCATGATTCTGGTGGGATTTTCCTGGAACTTCAACAAGGGAAAAGCATACAGCGAAAAGAATAAACAACGCCAAAATAGAGATACGGATTCCGGCGTATTCTATCAATGAACCGTGAGCGTTTCCGGCCGAAGGATTACTTATCTTTTGATAATCTCCCGGATCTCGTTCAGTTTATTCAAGGCTTCGAGTGGGGTCAGCTGATTCGGGTCGAGCCTCCCTATTTCGTCCCGAACGTAGCTAAGGATGGGGTCGTCGAGTTGGAAAAAACTCAGTTGGTAGCCTTCGCCGCCGGCAGCAAGGCCTTTGAGTGGTTTGGCAATGGCGTCCTGGCGATTCTCCGATTCGAGTTGTTTTAATATTTCGTTCGAGCGTTTGATAATGCTTTTGGGCATACCTGCCATCTTGGCTACGTGGATGCCAAAGCTGTGCTCGCTCCCCCCGGATACAAGCTTGCGGAGGAAAACAACGCGGTTATCAACCTCCCTTACCGACACATTGTAATTCTTTATCCGACGGAAGGACCGCTCCATTTCGTTCAGCTCGTGGTAATGGGTGGCAAAAAGCGTTTTGGCACGCGCAACGGCGTGCTCGTGGATGTATTCCACAATGGCCCAGGCAATGGATATGCCGTCGTACGTGCTGGTGCCCCGTCCGAGTTCGTCGAAAAGCACCAGGCTGCGCGGGGAAAGGTTGTTCAGAATCTCTGCCGCTTCATTCATCTCGATCATAAAAGTAGATTCGCCGGCAGAAATATTGTCGGAAGCGCCTACACGGGTAAATATCTTATCCACCCACCCGATGCAGGCACTCTCGGCCGGCACGAAACAACCCGTCTGAGCCAGCAGTGTGATGAGGGCGGTTTGGCGAAGCAGGGCTGATTTGCCCGCCATGTTGGGCCCGGTGATGATGATGATTTGCTGTTTTTCATTGTCTAAGAAAACATCGTTGGGCACATAGGATTCCCCCGGCGGCAATTGTTGCTCTATCACCGGATGCCGGCCGGCCTTGATGTTTATTTGCCAGGAATCGTTTATCTCCGGGCGAATGTACTGATGCCTCGCGGCAACTTCGGCAAACGAAAGCAGGCAATCCATGCGGGCGATCAGGGCGGCGTTCCTCCGCATAGGAGCAATGTATTCCATCAAACACAGCGTGAGGGCGTTGAACAGACGGGCTTCCAAAGCCAGTATCTTCTCCTCGGCTCCCAATATCTTTTCTTCATATCCCTTCAGTTCCTCGGTGATGTACCGTTCGGCATTCACCAGCGTTTGTTTGCGGATCCATTCGGCGGGCACTTTGTCCTTATGCGTATTGCGCACTTCGATGTAATAGCCGAAAACATTGTTGAATGAAATCTTCAGGCTTGGAATGCCGGTGCGCTCGGCTTCACGCTGTTGTATTTGCTGCAAATAATCCTTTCCGGAATAAGCCATGGAGCGCAAGTCGTCCAACTCCCGGTCGACACCCTCGGCAATGATACCGCCTTTGCCGGGTAGGGCAGGGGGGGAGGGATGAATCTCCCGCGCGATCCGGTCGCAGATGATTGCACACGGATTCAGTTCTTCCCCTATCCGCTGCAGTCCGGGCTCATGGCTTTTCCGGCAAGCTTCTTTCATGGGTTCGATGGCTTGCAGAGCCACCTTTAACTGTACCACTTCACGGGGCGTGACCCTCTTCGCAGCCACTTTGGAGAGGATTCGCTCCGGATCGCCGATTTGCTTGATATGCCCTTCCAATTCTTCTCTTATCTCCGGGCGCTGGAAAAAATATTCCACGGCATTTTGTCTTTCTTCAATGGCTTTAACCTCTTTCAAAGGGAAGAGCAACCATCGGCGGATCATGCGGGCGCCCATGGGTGAAGACGTTTTATCGATCACATCCAGTAAGGCTGTCCCTCCTTCGTTCATGGCATTTACCAACTCAAGGCTACGGACCGTAAACTTATCGAGGCGCACGTACTGGTCTTCCTCCACACGGGTAAGGGCGGTGATATGCGCGAGGTGCGTATGCTGCGTCGCATCCAGGTAATGCAGGATGGCGCCCGAGGCAATGATCCCGGAAGTCAGATGCTGCACGCCGAAGCCCTTGAGGTTTCGGGTTTCAAAATGCTTCAGCAACCGGTCATTGGCCGCTTCAAAGGTAAAGGCCCAGTCGTCCATGCCGAAGGTAAGGAAGCCCCTTGCGAAACATTCTTCAAACCGCTTGCGGCTGTTACATTCAATCAGTACCTCCTTCGGCATGAAGTTATGAAGGAGTTTGTCTACATAATCGGTTGTTCCTTCGGCGGTAAGAAATTCGCCGGTGGAAATGTCCAGAAAGGCGACGCCGCAGATCCCCTTGCCGAAATGCACCGAGGCTAGGAAATTGTTTTCTTTCCGGTTGAGGATCGCATCATGGATGGAGACGCCCGGCGTTACCAGTTCGGTAATGCCCCGTTTAACCAGTTTTTTCGTCGTTTTCGGGTCTTCCAGCTGGTCGCAGATAGCCACCCGTTTGCCGGCGCGTATCAGGCGGGGCAGGTAGGTGTCCAGTGCATGATACGGGAATCCCGCCATTTCAATGGATTGTTCCCCGTTTCGTTTGGTTTGTGTGATGCCCAGTATTCCAGCCCCGACGATGGCGTCTTCTCCGTACATCTCATAGAAATCACCCACCCGGAAAAGCAAAATAGCGTCGGGGTGCTTGGCTTTCACGCCGAAGTATTGCTTCATCAGCGGAGTATCGGTTATTTTTTTTGCCATGGATAATTTCTTGTCTTAGGATGGCTACTCTACCCGGCAGGTACTCTCGGCGGTAAACAGCCGGCCGAACCGGTCTTTTGCCCTGATCTCAATCCGATGCATTCCGGCGGGGAGGCGCGTTGGTATGTTTCCTCTCCACAGATGTGTGCACACAACAGGGTTGGAAGGTCGGCGGCCGGGAGGGAGATGCTCCACAAAATCCCAATCCTGTACCGAGCGAGAATAAGCCGGGTCGGGTTCATCCACCCGGTTCATCTTTGTCCAGACCTCGTTGTCGATCCGGTATTCCACCGTATCCTGTTTGCTTCCCATGAAAAAGTTTGCATAAATAGCCGCGCTTGTTGATTTCCCGGCAGGGACCACTTGGGGGTGGTAGACCCCGATTTGATAACTCTGAGGTTTGCCGTACACTTTATAGTCGATGACATAGCGGTTGCCGTCAATTCGCAGCAAGGCATACCCGGTCGGCGTTCCGTCGCGCATGGTTGAAACAGGGATTCCGTTTTCGTCCAGGAGGCCGGAGTACCAGTCACCGCAGACAGTTCCTGCGTTGTACTCATGGATAGGGGTATCCCGGTTGAGCCCCTGTTCTTTGCCGAAGGAATTTTGCACCTGTATATGGGTATGTGCGCTCAGAAACAGCACTTGGGGATAAGCGTCCAGCAGGCTGTAAAAACGTTGGCGGTCGGAATCCCTGAATGCCCCTTTCTCTTCCACGTCTTCCAGGGGGATGTGCATGGAAATGACAATCAGTCGGTCGGAAGGGACGTGTCGCAAGTCGTTTTCGATAAAACGCCACTGATCCTCCCTAAGTCCGCCCCAGTATCCCTGTCCGGTCAGCGGATGAGGATACAGGATGTCATCCAGAACGATGAAGTGCGCCCGGCCGTAATTAAAGGCATAGCTTGCCGGGCCGAAATGCAGTTCAAAGTTTTCGTCCGCAAGGCTGTCTTCCTTCACATCGTAGTTCATATCGTGATTACCCATTACGTTGTACCACGGCAGTCCGATTTGCCGTATAGTTTCCTTATACGGTTGATGAAGATTCAAGGCATCGCCCACCAGGTCGCCCAGGGTAATACCAAAGCGGACGCCGCTGGTAGACTTCCCGGCTTCAGCCACGATCCCGTTTCGGAGGAAGGCGATTTCCTCTTCGGTATAAGTTTGCGTATCGCCGAAGACGAAGGCTGCAAAGGATTCCGGTTCCTCATAGCGGTGGAGGGCGAAATCAACCGACCCGGGCAGATCGCCGGTAGGTTTGACTCCTTCGTAATGCAGCGCAGGAGAGCCCTTGGGTTTATGGATATAATAAGTTTCCGGCAGATTGTATTCGTCCAAAGTCGCCTGATAACCGGCCGGTTTGATTACGAAAATGATATGATCGTCGGCAACAGGACACTGATACTTTCCCTTTTCGTCGGTCAGGATCACATCCGTTCCGTTGGAAACAGCCACTTGCGCAATTCCCTTCTCATTCCGGTCTTTTTTTCCGTTGCGGTTCAGATCTTCATAGACATATCCTGTAACCAGGGTTTGTCCCGGCGCCGTCATGCACGCCGAGGCATATAGACAAATCAGTAAATACTTCTTCATAATGATTTCTATTTGAATGTTGATACAATTAACATCAGCGGTGGGCAAAGTTAAACCTTTTCCTCTATTTTTGCATACAATGAAGAAAAAGCATCCCATAGAATCATTAATAGAACAGGCAGAACATCAGCAATTGGATTTTAAGTTTGAGATAACCGACAGCAAAAAGATTGCCCGTACGCTAAGTGCATTTGCCAATACCGACGGCGGCCGCTTGCTGATCGGGGTAAAAGACAATGGGGTGATTTCCGGTATTTGCGACGAAGAAGAGTATTATATGATAGAAGCCGCATCGGGGATGTACACCCGTCCCGAAATTCCATTCACCGCCACGCGATGGGAAATATACGGCAAAACTGTTCTGGAGATATATGTTCCCCCCAGCCCCAGGAAACCTCACACCGCCCCCGGCAGAGACAATATATACAAAGCCTATATCCGTGTACACGACGAGAACATGCCGGCCAACGACGTCTTGTTGCTTTCGTGGAAAAAGATACTGAAAAAAGACGGCATCCTGCTCAAATGCACCAAACCCGTAGAAGCTCTTCTTGGTTATCTGGATACGCACGATCATATTAGCTCAGCCCGGTTTTGTCGCATAGCGCATATCAACTATTATACGGCCAAAAATATTCTGAGCGATCTCCTCGCCATAGACACCCTGCAATACACGGTGGTGAACAAGCGCATTGTTTACAAGCGCAAGCTATTTTAAATTTGATTTACAGGGGAATAGATCACAGCTCAAATGGTTTCGGATGACGGCAAAGTCATAGGTTGCTTTGCCTATATACCTGCTGATACGAAGCTTGGGCTAACCGTAATTACTTTGACAATGAATAGAATAAAGAAAAGTGTAACAATTAAAGGGGCTTTTAATTGTTACATAAATGTATTGTGAAATATTTTATTTTTTCATTTAAAAATCAGGATAATAACCTTTCATCTTATAGGTTGTAATTAAACGAAGATTTTTTTTCAGCACTTTTTGAAGCTGATATTTGTCGGCAGGATTCGCCACGACTACCGGTATTTTCCGGATTATACCACCGGGAAAACCGAAGGAGTCGATCAAAATCCGCATCCGGTTTTTCTGTATCCAAAGAGTAGTTGGCGGAACTGCCGGAATGTATCTGTGGCATAAACCGAAAAACAGAGGGAATAAAAGGTCTTATCTTACAAATTGCAACTTTCAGATTGCAAACGAGGAGTATTATACCTTTATATTTGTTAAATAACGTTGTTTCTCTAACAAATTGTCAGAAATATTTTTTTTATCCGGAGAACTCAATGTTTCTTTGTAACGAAATAATATTAAACATCTAAATACAAATTAATATGAAACCATCAGTATTAAACAGAACGATTTGGGGATTTATCCTTGTTTTCGTATGCAGCATGACCATGTCGGCTGTTTCTCCCAAAAATTATTTGTACGACACGAAAGAAGAAAACGGGAAAATTGTTTCAAAAACTATTTTCTTGCAGAAAGACGGATTATTAGACAAGCAATGGAAGTACGACTTTACGTATAACGAAGAAGGTAAGGTTGCAGAAAAAAAAGCCTGTCGCTGGAATGCCGGCAAAGAAGTCTGGGAGCCGTTTTATCAGATTACTTATCGGTATGAAAAAGAAACCGGTGAGATTCACTCTTCCTATGGATTGTGGAATAAAAAGGCAAATGATTACACGTTAAACGCGCAAATTATTATTTTACCTGAAGATCGCTACGAAGAAATCTTTTTATAACAATCAAAGTTAGATAGAGTAGAATGTGCGGAACGGTGCAATTTGCAGGAGGAGACTCTTGCGGTTGCATCGTTTTTCATTGCGGGGTTTTCAGGAAAAAGTTGTTGAATCGATTTTAATCAGTCCGACTCCCACAACAGCGTATACCCGAAATATTGCTTATCCGGCACGCTCATAAATCTCCGGCACGCTCATAAATCATGGATTTTTATCTAAGTTTGTACTCGTAAGCCAAGTAAGGCATGAATGTATAACAACGTGTTTATTTAATCCGAAAAAAGAATGGTGAAAAGATTTGATTTCCTGATCATTGGTTCCGGTATTGCAGGGATGAGTTTCGCTCTGAAAGTGGCAAATAAAGGAAAGGTGGCCTTAATCGCTAAAACAAATCTGGAGGAGGCTAATACTTATTTTGCCCAAGGAGGGATTGCTTCGGTTACGAACCTGATAACCGACAATTTTGAAAAGCATATCGAAGATACAATGATAGCCGGCGACAGGCTGAGTAACCGGGAAGCCGTGGAGATGGTGGTACGTAACGCACCGGAGCAAATCAGAGAATTGATAAGCTGGGGGGTGGATTTCGACAAAGACGATACAGGTAATTTCGACCTTCACCGCGAGGGCGGACACTCCGAATTTCGCATCCTCCACCACAAAGACCGCACGGGAGCGGAAATACAGGACAGTTTGATAAAAGCCGTCAGGGAACATCCCGATATAACGGTCTTTGAAAATCATTTCGCCATCGAAATTCTTACTCAGCATCATTTGGGAGTTATGGTTACCCGTCAGACGCCCGACATCGAATGTTACGGCGCTTATATTCTGGATATCACTTCCCGCAAAATATACACTTTCCTGTCTAAAATTACCCTGATGGCCACCGGAGGTATCGGCGCCGTATATCAAACAACGACCAATCCGCTGGTGGCCACCGGCGACGGTATCGCAATGGTATACAGGGCTAAAGGAACAGTAAAAGACATGGAGTTTGTACAGTTTCATCCCACAGCCTTCTATCACGATGGCGACCGTCCTTCTTTTCTTATTACCGAAGCGATGCGCGGTTATGGGGGAGTACTTCGCACGTTGGACGGACAAGAATTTATGCACAAATACGACAACCGTCTGTCGCTGGCTCCGCGCGACATCGTTGCCCGGGCCATCGACAACGAGATGAAACTGCACGGAGATGAACATGTTTACTTGGATGTGACCCACAAAGACGCAGAAGAAACAAAGGCGCACTTTCCTTCCATTTACAAACGATGCCTGGAAACAGGCGTCGATATCACTAAAGATTACATCCCGGTAGCGCCCGCCGCCCACTACCTTTGCGGCGGAATATGGGTAGACCTAAACGCCTGTTCCTCCATTCGCCGCCTTTATGCCGTAGGGGAATGTTCGTGCACCGGACTGCATGGAGGGAATCGCTTGGCCTCCAATTCCCTGATTGAAGCCGTAGTGTATGCCGCCGCTGCCGCCCGGCACAGTGTTCCGCTTTTGGATTCGCTTACCTATCAGGAGGATATTCCAGCCTGGAACGACGAAGGAGTGCGGACCTCCGAAGAAATGGTGCTGATCACGCAAAGTGCCAAGGAAGTAGGGCAGATTATGAGTACGTATGTAGGTATCGTACGTTCCGACCTTCGCCTGCAACGCGCATGGAAACGCTTGGACATCAATTACGAAGAAACGGAAAATCTCTTCAAACGCTCTGTCGCCTCGAAAGATATTTGCGAACTGCGTAACATGATTAACGTAGGCTACCTTATTATGCGTCAGGCGATCGACCGTAAAGAAAGTTGCGGCTTGCATTATACATTAGACTATCCTCCTAAAAACGCAGCACATAAGGAAAATCAAGGCTGGACGCAGAGGTAAAAGCGAAGTTTACCGAAGTAAATGGGGTTGTAGAGGGAATAAAGCCCTTCCTTCCAAAATATTTTACACCACTGCAGATAATTGAATGGGAAAAATATTTACCTTCATGAAAAATTTCAAAGTGAAGGGTGAATAGAAAAATAGATACAATATGTTGTCATTATCCATTGTTTTACACGAGGTAACATTAGGTGAAATGTTACTTTTTATTTCGTCTTACCTGGCGATTTTTTACACGATTATCATTTTCATGAAAAGAGAAAGACATATTTCGGATATTTATTTGTCGGTATGCCTTTTCTGGATGATAATATTTATGCTTGCCACTGCATTGAGACTTCAAAACATCTGCATCTGCCTGACGTTGCTGCTATATGTGTTTTTGTACTTTTACATTGCAGGCATAACCCGTTCGTCTGCATTTAAGATAAAACATACCTTGCATTTCATCCCTTTCTGTGTCTCGTTTGCGATTTATATTTTCGATGCGGAGTATTTTGAAGCGCATCATGCATTATTTGTTTGTCTGCGTGCATGCCTTTGTACGCTTTACATTTATTGGATGAGGAAATTGATTCTGAGCTATACACGATTTCTCAATACCCATTACGCTATTTCGGACAGAGCGGATTTATCATGGCTCAATTCGCTGGTTTTTTGTTTGGCATGTTGCTACTATACGGGGGTGATTGATTATTTCATTCGTCCGGTAGCTGTTGCAAAAATGCAGTCGGAGATTGTTGATTTTACTTATTTCCTTTTTGTCAATATTGTAGGCTTGAAAGGTATCCGGCGGAATTCCATCTTTGTTACACCCATCCTTTCCGAGCACCCCGATCCGGTGGAGTCGCAGGAAAAATTCAATATACCGGAAGCTGGGGACACAGACGAAGATATCAGCAAGGGAAATTCATACCTGAACTATGGTTTGAAAAAGAAGGACGCCTTGGCACTGGCCGAAAGGTTGAAGGAATATATGGACAAAGAAAAACCTTACATCAATGCCGATTTGGATTTAAGGGATTTGGCGGCGCTCCTGAACGTTTATCCCCATTATGTTACCCAGGTGCTGAATACCTTGTTCAATCAGAATTTCTATGAGTTTGTAAATACATACCGGGTAAACGAAGCTAAAAAGCATCTGGAAAAGTCTCGCCGGGTAAATAAAATCTCCATCCTTTCCATTGCCTACGACTGCGGCTTTAATTCCAAATCGTCCTTTAATCGTATTTTTAAAAGAAAAACAGGCATGACGCCTTCCGAGTTTCGGAATCATCATAAGGAGGAAAATGAGGATTAACAAAGTTTATGATTTTAAGCTAAAATCAATAAACAAGTAGTTATGAAGTAATTGAAGGTCTCATTCAGACAATTAAAACCTCCTGTTTGTTTTTTTTTGTATTAATCGTACGAATAAGCCTATTTGAAAAAACATCAATATATATTTGCTGTATAAATAAACAAAAAGGAATATATAGTCAAGAGAGACATTCCCACCATTTGAATTGAAATTGAGTTAGGTAAGAAGATCTAAAATGCGATGAGAATTGCTTTTTATTTTATGGTTAGGATGTGTGACTATTCTGTTTTTTATTGTATGTAGGAGAAAAAAGAGTTGTCACTGATAGGGTTCCCCCCTAGAAAAGCAGCCGTCACAAAGTAAGTGAGGAGAACTCTCACTTCGGAGTGACGGCTGTGTTGATTCTATTCCACCCGTTTCATCAGGACAGGAATCTCGAACGAGTCGGCACTTACGTTGCACGACAGATTCTTGTCGATTAGCGCAAAGACTACGAGGAGGGGAGAACCCTGCACTTCCATGTTGGCATAGAATTTCCCGTTGTCGTTGGGGCGGAGGGGCGTGGTGGTGATCGTACCATAATCTAATTCAAAAGTCGCCGTAGTGATTTTCCCGTCTTGTTTGATCGTGCAAAGCCCCGCAGATGGCTGGCCTGTCTGGGGATCCTCAAAGGAATAGCTCCATTTGCCAAGTATTTCTTTGGGAACTTCTTTCTGCTGAGCCGAAAGGGAAAAACAACATGCATACAACATACATGCGGTGAAAAATCGGATAATTGTTTTCATAAAAATTATAATTTAAATAAGTAATCAAGCAAATGTACAGAATAATCCGGATTATCGCACAGAATTTAACCACTTTCATCCATTTCCCGGCACTTAGTAGACAAAATGACAGATTCCTGTTTTGGCATTTCTTTTGCAAGTTCAGAGATATGAAACAAATTTATAAAAGAAGAATAAGAAGATGAATCTAAATAATTTTACTATCAAATCGCA
>JAITKB010000043.1 GCA_031278605.1 Tannerellaceae bacterium | reverse complement strand
TATCATTATATAAATTTATTTTTTTTTGTGTTTTTTTTTTTGTTTTTCTATTTATTTTGTGTGAGAGAGAGAGAGAGAGAGAGAGAGAGAGAGAGAGAGAGAGAGAGAGAGAGAGAGAGACTCTCGCCTTACAATATATACACATGCGCACGCACACACACACATAAGATACGCGCATAAGATAAACATTTTCCTCCGGACTGCCATCGCACGTCCGCAAAATAACAACAAAAAACATACATTTCGTTACCTCGACCCGCATCCCGTCACCGCGACAGGATACGGGTCAGTCGTTGCTTCGCCGTGCCTTCCCGCAATGACGGCGACAAGAAACAACACGGCAGGAAAAACTTTAACACAACAAATTTGATTTATTTATTAATTAAAACATATTATTTATTACTCATTTTTAAACTTATTACAACTATGAACAGATTTTTTACAAAAACAATTCGGCAGAAGCGTAACAACATTTTTCGCTACTGCACATTTGCCGTTCTACTGATAACGGCATACATTGAAACGGAGAAGTATATGACAAAAAAGGCCCGTACGCTTCCAATATGGGGAATGAATAATTTGTTTAGTTCTAAAAAAAATTATTTTCGCAGACGATTTCAATATATCGAAACCATAAAAACTAATTATAAATGAACACTAAATTAAAATAGACACTAAATTAAAAACACACATTAAATCTTAATTAAATGAAGAAAATTTTTATGAATTATGGATGGTGCATAATAATGTTGTGCATTGTCGGATTTGCCTCATGTGAGAAGAAAGATGAAGGAGCAAAGGAAAAGTGGAAAGAACGCGACCCCTCGAAGCCGCATGTGCTCACAACGTTTTCACCCGATTCGGGGAGGATTGCGGAAAAAATGTTTCTCGATGGAGAGAATTTCGGCACCCATACGGAAGACATCAGGGTATATTTCAATAAGAAACGTGCAGCGCTGGTAACGTCCACCGGCAACCGCCTGTATGTACTTTGCCCTAAAATGCCAGGCGATACATGTGATGTATCGGTGGTCATAGGAAACGATTCGCTCGTATATCCGAAAAAATTCAGATACTATCGTTCCGTATCGGTTTCTACCGTTACCGGCAACGGCGAAGAAGCGTTCAAAGCAGGAACACTGGCCGAAGCCACGCTTGAACCCATGTATATTGCGGTAGATAGCGAGGACAACCTGTTTGTTACCCTCCGAGAAGACAGCTACTATGGGATAGTGAAGATAAGCGAAAGCGATAATTCGGTTATTCCTCTGGTGATAAATTCCGCTTCCGCTTCAGGGACGCCCAATGCGCTGGCTGTTGATCTGGTTACCGGCATAGTAACCATACCTATCGAAACATGGAAAGAAACCTTTTGGACACTCGACCCGCGAGAAGCATGGAATCCGCGTACCAAACAGTTAAAATGGACAAACGGACAGGAACCTGCCGGACTTACCAACACTTGGAAACACTGTCTGGCCGCATGTCCCTACGACGGTTATGTATATACCCGTTTCTACAATGGACATATCGTGAAGATACATCCTCAAACCCTGGAAGCAACACTGATTTATCAGACGCCGCAAGGCAACAGCTACGGCATGGCCTTTAATCCCCAAAAACCAAGTTTGCTTTATTTCTCCTTCAATAGCGGCGTGGCAGGCAATCTATCTCACAGTGTTGCCATGATGGACATCGCAGCTGATAATCCAGGAAGTACTTTTCGCAAACTAAGCGGCTCTACAGCCGGAGGACACCGTGACGGCGAATTGGCAAATGCCATGTTCTATTATCCGCGTCAGATATATTTTGATCCCGATGGATACTTATACATCGCTGACGACGGCAACGACTGCATCCGCCGCATCACGCCCGACAATATTGTGGAAACAGTAGTAGGTATTCCAGACAGGCGCGGTTTTAAGGACGGCGGAAAGGATGAAGCTCTTTTTGCGCAGCCTCGCGGAGTAGGCGTGGGAAAAGACGGAACTGTATATGTGGCAGATTATGGAAACAGACGCATACGTAAACTCACCATTGAATAGAATAATAAAGATTTATGAATCAATTTAAAAAACGATAAAATGAAAAAACTGTTATATATATTATGCCTGCTGGTATCTTTATGTATTTCACTTCAGGCGCAGAAAACACAGGCTTTTGTAATGGAGGGAATAGTATATGACGAAACAGGAGAATCATTTCCAGGCGTATCTGTCTATCTAAAGAGCAAACTCAACATTGGCGGCACCATTACCGACAGTAATGGGAGCTTCGTCATCAAAGCCGAAAGAGGAGATGTGATTATCTTTTCATTTGTAGGTTACGAAAATGTAGAGCTATTTGTAGAAAAGGAGATGAAGACCCTCAGAGTGCAGTTTTCCCAAACTGCCCGCCAATTGGAGGAAGTAGTAGTAGTAGGATTAGGCACGCAGCGGAAAATATCCACAGTAGCGGCAGTATCCACTCTTGACCCCAGTCAATTGCAAGTACCTGCCACTTCAATAGCCAATCTGCTGGGAGGAAAGGTAGCCGGTGTTATTTCCATGCAAACCAGCGGCGAGCCAGGGCAAAACATTTCTGAGTTTTGGGTGCGCGGCATTGGTACCTTTGGCGCCAGTAGCGGCGCCTTAGTACTGATTGACGGCTTGGAAGGCGATATTAACAGCATTGATCCAGCCGACATTGAAAGCTTTTCGATATTAAAAGACGCTTCTGCAACGGCTGTCTATGGCGTGCGCGGCGCCAACGGCGTAGTACTCATCACTACCAAGCGTGGACAAGACGGAAGATTAAGCATCACCGGACGCGCCAACTGGTCGCTCTCGCACCTGCAGAGAGTGCCGGAATATTTAAGAGCTTACGACTATGCCGGCCTGGTAAATGAAGCGATGGAAGTGCGCGGCGAGAAACCGCGTTACAGCAATATTGAAATGGACATTATCAGAGAAGGACTTGATCTTGACCTCTATCCCGATATAAACTGGCAGGACGAAATATTAAATAAAAATTCGTTTAAACAAACATATTATGTGAGTGCGCGGGGCGGCGGAACAGTAGCCAGATACTTTATCAGTCTCGGCGGAAGCAGTGAAACGGGCGCATACAGGTATGACAAGGAAAGCCCCTATGCATCCAATGTAGGATACGATACTTACTCATTTCGTACCAACATTGATTTGGATTTAACTAAAAACACACGTCTCTATTTCGGAACAGACGGTTTCATGTCTATTCGTAACGAACCGGGCATGGCCAATACAGACTACATCTGGGCGGCACAATCGCAAATTAATCCTTTAATGCTCCCCATCAGGTATTCCAACGGGCAATTGCCTGGCGGCGGAGCCAATGAAGCCTCTTCTCCATATGTACAGATCAATTATGTAGGAAAGGCTTCCAGACAACAGTTTAAGGGAAAGTTCACCATCTCTGTTGATCAGAATCTTTCCATGATACTCGACGGATTAAAAATCAGAGCGCAGGGCGCTTACGACATCCAGCCTGGTTTCACGGAGAGACGATATATACAGCCCGCCCTCTATCAGGCATTAAGCAGGAACGTGCTGGGCGAATTAGTTACGAAAGAAACGGTTAAAAAACAGGACGTAAGTTATTCCAAAACCATGTCTCAGTACAGGAAATATCACCTTGAAAGCACGCTCAACTATGAACATTTATTTGGTTCGAATCACCGCGTATCAGGCTTGGTATACTACTATATTAGCGATTCAAAAAATACCAACGACGCCAACAGCAGTCTCACAGCAATCCCCGTACGCTATCAGGGTATTTCCAGCCGCTTTACTTACAGTTTATGCGACACTTACATGATGGACGTGAATTTCGGATATACAGGATCGGAAAATTTCATGCCGGGAAAACAGTATGGCTTTTTTCCTTCGATTGCAGCAGGGTGGGTACCTACAAGCTATCAATACATGAAAGATAATGTGAAATGGTTGAACTTTTTCAAGATAAGAGCCTCCTACGGTTCAGTAGGAAACGACCGTATCACTTCCACTCGTTTCCCTTATCTAACGCTGGTCAATCTCTATGAAGGACGTACATGGGGCAGCACATCCGATATTGAGCTGGTGAATGAACAGCGTGTAGGCGCTGACAATCTCGAATGGGAGAAAGCATTAAAAGCAGACATTGGTATCGAAGGACAACTATTGAACGGAAAGCTCTCTTTTGTAGCAGATATCTTCAACGATCAGCGCAACGGTATTTTTCAACAACGGGTACAGGTCCCCGATTTTGTAGGCGTCATATCCATGCCTTACGGCAACATCGGTAAAATGCGCAGCTATGGCTCCGACGGTAATATCAGTTACATCTATGAACCAGAAAAAGACATAAGCTTTACGTTACGCGCCAACTATACCTATGCCAGAAATGAAGTACAGCGCTGGGAACAAGCTTACCAGATATATCCTTATCAGGAATACAATGGCTATCCCAACGGAACAATACGAGGATACAAAGCTATCGGTTTATTTAAAGACGAAGACGACGTAAAGTTCAGTCCAAGTCAGGCTGCATTAGGCAGCGGACAAATGCCGGGAGACATTAAATATATGGACATCAATGGCGACGGACAAATTACCTCCGATGATCGCATACCACTGTCATACAACACCTATCCATCGCTAATGTACGGCTTTGGCGGTGAGGTCAAGTATAAGCAATTCACAATAGGCATATTATTTAAAGGTACTGGTAAAACCGACTATTATCATGTAGGACAAACCGTAAGCCATAACAACATGCGTTACAGTAACGGAATGGGTTATGTACCTTTTCAGAATGGGCAATATGGCAATGTACTATCGCTGATTGCCGATCCGAGCAACCGCTGGATTCCAGCAGATTATGCGGCAGAACATGGCATAGACCCTTCGCTTGCAGAGAACCCCGATGCACGTTTTCCCCGCCTTACTTACGGCAGCAACAGCAACAATTCGCAATTGTCTGATTTCTGGAAAGGAGATGCGCGTTATCTCCGCCTGCAGGAAATAACAGTCAACTACAACCTCAAAAAGGACTGCCTGCACAAAATGGGTATTTCATCTATTGATTTCCAACTTGTAGGCGCCAACCTTTATGTATGGGATAAAGTAAAACTCTTCGATCCGGAGCAGGCGCATTTCAACGGTCGCGTATATCCCATTCCAGCCGTTTATACGCTGCAAGTATATATCAATCTCTGACCATAAAAACCAAATGTAACAGTAAAAAAATAAATTGAAATGAAAAAGATCCAAAAGAATAGAAAAATAAAGACATTTAGTTACAGGATAGCGGCAGCATTAACGGTGATGTTCATAATATCATCCTGTAATGATTTTTTAAACGTAGACAATTATTTCAGCGATGAGTTAAAACAAGATTCCATTTTCAAGCAAAAACGACTAATTGAAGCCTATATGTGGGGCGCATCCTCCCTGTTCCCCGACGAGGGACAGATCATTCAAAGCCAGCATACGCCAGGACCACTTGCCACCGACGAGGCCTTTACCATGTTTCGCAGCACAGGGAATAACTATTACGGTATGGCATTTGTATTAGGTGAAATATCATCCGAACACCTGTATACGTTCAACACCTGGGGTAATTTGTATAAAATTATTCGTAAATGCAACACAATCCTTCAACGAATAGACGAGGCCTCAGACATGACCTCCAACGACAGAATTTACATCGAAGGTTATACCCGTTTTATCCGCGCTTACGCTTATTATAACCTGCTAATTGATTTCGGTCCTCCAGTATTGCTGGACGATAACGTACTTGAGACCAACGCAGATATTACCTATTACGACCGCCCGCGCAGTACGTACAAAGAGGCCGTAGAATATATCTGTGGAGAATTGGAAACGGCAGCGCTGTACATGCCAGTCATCATCTCCGTACTGGATTTCGGACGTCCCACAAGAGGAGCTGCACTGGGACTCATAGCCCGCTTGCGACTGCATCATGCAAGTCCTCTGTTCAATGGTGGAGAAAAGTCGCGCATATACTTCGGAAACTGGAAACGCAAGACCGATGGAACGCCCTATATTGAACAGGTATATGAAGAAAGACGCTGGGCGCTGGCAGCCGCTGCCGCTAAAAGAGTTATGGACATGACCTATTCTGGCGCGCCGCTTTATAAATTACATACAGTACAGGCCGACGAAGCTACGCCGCCTTTGCCTGTTAATATTACAGATGAGGATTATTACAGGGAATATCCAGACGGCGCAGCAGGTATAGATCACTACCGTTCGTATGCTGAAATGTTCAATGGAGAATCAGTTGCCGCTACAAATCCCGAATATGTCTGGGGTCGTAATTCCGCTGCACTTGCAGCGCTCACCAGAATGTCATTTCCTGTTACCAATGCAGGATGGAACGGTCTAAGCGTTACACAAAAGATTGTAGACGCTTATGAGATGGCCGATGGACGTACTATTCAAAACGCAAGTGCAGACTATCCCTATTCTGAAGAAGGGACTTTGTCGGGAAGCATTATAAAAGGCTTCTCAGGATACAGTTTCACTACATCAGGAGAAGTGTTCAGAGGCTATCTTAACCGTGAAATACGTTTTTACGCTTCCATAGGCTTTAGCGAATGCTTCTGGCCTTGTGCATCCGTTACCGGATCAGACGCAAACCTGACAGTAAAATATTATGCAGACGCAGAGAATGGCAAAAACAATACCAGAGACCCTATCAATTATCCGCCTACAGGCTATGTTATTAAGAAAAATATCCATCCCATGGATGCATGGCAAGGCACTAACAACCGCAGAATGAACAAGGCTTTCGGCATTATACGTTATGCAGAGATTCTCTTGTCGTATGCCGAAGCGCTCAACAACCTGACTGCTGCACATACCGTTGATGTGAATGGCATACAGCAAACTTTTGAACGTAACACGGAAGAAATCAAACGGGCTATCAATTTAGTCCGCTATCGCGCAGGACTTCCAGGTGTATCTATTGCCGACCTTAATGACCGCAACCGTATACAGGCCATCATTGAAAAAGAACGTATGGTGGAATTTCTTCATGAAAACAGACGCTACTACGACGTACGTCGCTGGGAGACATATGAAAAAGAAGAGTCCATTCCCATCACCGGCATGAATATGGACGCCGGAGAAGATAGATTTTATACGCGGGTAATCCCCAATACTTCCCGTATTGGCAGCCGAGTAGTACACCGACGGCTGATGTTTCTTCCCATTCCAAAGAATGAACTAAAACGTTTGCCTTCCTTTGACCAGAACCCGGGCTGGGAGAATTAAAATAAAAATAACGAATAACCGGCAATTTTAAAATGTTAATAAATCAAGAAATATGAAAGATATAAGAATAAAAATTTGTATAACAGCAGTCTGCCTCTGCGGAATAAATGCCTGCAATGAAGATGCTGTTTTTAAGAAAGAACAATATAAGAAAGTGGTAGCTTTAGTGAGCAACGAAGACTACAATGTTTTTTCGGTAGTACACGATTTAAACGGAGAAGAGACAATCGGTTATATTGCTGCCTCTATCGGCGGTTCAAACCCGTCTGCAGAGGATGTAATCCTTTCTCTGATACAAGATAACAGCCTGGTAAATATTTACAATACGGGTAACTTTGATGTAGCGGTAGAGAAATATGCTAAAGTACTTCCCGACAATAAATTCCATATCGAATCATACAGGCTCACAATACCGGCAGGACAGAAAACAGGACGCACCGCCATCAGGATCATACCTGAAGGCCTGTCGCCGGATACCGTTTATTTTGTCCCTTTAAGAATCAACACATTCACCGGATACGAAGTAAATCCCAACAAAGCAGATATATTATATAAAGTATTCGTTAGTAACTATTACGCTTCTACGGCCACTACCACAACCTATAACATGATAGCACGTTATAGCAGGAACACAGAGGCCTTCGTAGATATGCCGGGACTGGTGACAGTACACCCGATTGCAAAAGATAAAATCAGGCTTTTCGCAGGAGACATTACTTTTAGCGCAGATATACAGAAAATCGACGACTCGGCAATCATTATTGAAGTGAAAAGTGACAACAGCATAAATATCACCGCATATAAAAACCTGGAAGTTACGCAAATAAACGGTGATCCTGATTTTCCGAACGTCTTTTCCATATACAATGATGGATTCAAGAGCTACAAACAGTTTCTTTTGCATTACCGTTACAGTATCGGCCTGAACACATGGGAATGGAAACAGGAATTGAGAAAGGAACTTACGGCAGAAGAAATACTGGAATACAATAAAAATCATAAAGACTGAAAGATATGAAAAGACATATATTAACGATAAAAGCAATATTATTCCTGCTGGCAGGATGGTTAATGGGATGCGAAAATGCAAAAGAGCAATCACTGTTCTCATTCAACAAGGCATTATATATTAACAAAGCTACGCTGACGCTCTACAAGGGAGAAGAAATACAACTACTGGTAAGCCCTGAAGAAAATATGACGCATGTTATATGGACAAGTAACAATGAAAACATTGTTACTGTCGCAAACGGACTTGTAAAAGCGCTCGAAACAGGTTTTACAGACATTATTGCCATATTTGGAGATGAACGAAGAATGATACCCGTCACCATTACCTTGCCGGAAATAGATAAAGTAGTAGCGCGTGGCGGAGATGGACGCCTGACACTCGATATTTATATTAACAACGACAAAATCAATAAAGTAAAAGCAATCGACGACGTCACAGGTATAGAAACAAATATGGATATTTCGTTTGAAAAAGGCGTCTTTCATCTGCCCTTTACCGGATTATCAGAAAACGACTATACTTTTACAGTATATGGATACGACGCTTACGGCAATCAGTCGCCGGCTATAAAAGCATCCTGCAAAGTAACGGGCGACATATATAAAACAACACTTGCCAACAGACCTTTAAAGATAGCTACACAGTGGGGAAATTGTTGTGTTATTACATGGACAAACGTTACAGGCAACTTTATTGACCTTTACTATACCAATGAAACAGGTAAAGAAGTCTCCAGGAGAGTAGAAGCAGATCTTAGCCATGCCATCCTTGACTTTAAAAAAGGCTCAACGCTTTCCTACCGTACTGTTTTTCTACCGGATGAGGCTGCTTTGGATACTTTTTATATGCCCATTATTTCCGGCATAGCAATAACGAACAAAAGTTATACGCTCACTGCCGCTACGCCTTGCGAGATCTTCGCACGCGATTTTGACTATGGAGGAGAAGGCATTGGTTTTCACGACACAAACACCAGTAACACAGCACGCTCCTACAGAAAAGATTTAGGTGATGACGGTAGCGAAGCCGTAAGAATTGACGACGCTACACATCTCAACATCGGAAGCGCCAATGCAGGCGATTGGTTTGCTTATACCATAGAAGTAAAAGACGAAGGAGACTATCAGGTGGATGTACAATACGGCACAACAGGCGTTACCGGTATTTACAGTATTGAAGCAGGAGAAAGAAAAAGCGCAGAAATACCTCTCAATAAAGCTACCGGCGGCTGGCAGACATATATCTGGTGCAATGTTTTTCTCAACATTGAGAAACCGCCTGTATTTCATTTTGAAGCAGGAAAGCACAGAATTAAATTCATTAACGTAGCTACCAATTACAATTTCAAAAGTCTCAAATTCACATACATATCGCCATAAATAACCTCTCCTGACAGCATGCATGAAAATACTGTTTTCATCATCACAAGAAGGCGCGACAAAGCAATCCGGAAAAATACAATACTGGGTTGCTTTATTTTTTATAATAACATCAATGCACATCTCCGTCATTAGAATAAGCATAAACGACAAAGTAATACAGATTCACACAGGATACCGGATAATTTCATTCCCTGTAATAACAGACATACTAACTATATAATAACCGACGTCTTCCATTAGTCCATGCGCCTGGACTAACTTAGTCCATGCGCATGGACTAACTTAGTCCGGATGCATGGACTAACTTAGTCCATGCGAACGAACAGACTTAGTCCAGGCGCATGGATTAAGCCTGTTCGTATTTATGAACAGATTTGGTTTAATATTATGAACAGATTTGGTTAGATAATAAATATATTGTAAGGACGTTCTTATAAGTATTGTTGGAACGTCCTTACAAAATAATAAAATTCTTCTTTATTTACTTGTTAAATATTTACAGTGAAATCAGATTTTACCTCGCGTACATTCTTTAGAAACTTGTTACTGCTTCCTACGGTTGCCTGTGTACGTATCACTATGTGGTATTCTCCATGCGATAAATTTTGTCCGCAGAGAGCGGTAATACTGCCTGGGTTGTTCTGCGCAATGTTGTTCTTGTTTTCTTTGATGCGTGAACCGTCTTTTACTGATTCGTAGTAAAGACCTGTATCTTCGGCATGTTTATTATCAGCGGTAATTTTTAGTCCTGTGCCATTTAAAATGAATATTCCGCCAGGCGTAATGTATGTGTCGGTTGTATCAGACTGTTTGTCGAAGATGCTACTGATAAATCCTTCATTGTATTCTATTCCATCAAATTGAAGCTTGACCGTTTTTTTTAAGTACTCACGCATTTTTGACGAAAGTATTATCTGACCGTAAGGATATAATCCTTCGGGCAGATATGTTTCATAACCATCATATTCGCCAGGCGTACCGACCTTAAGGCGAAATACGGGCGTATTTATCTTGTATCCGTCGGCAGCAAGATAGTAAATAAGTTCCATTCCTGCCGTCATGCCTTCTTCTATGACTTTGGGCGAAGTAGTAATGTTATACATTTCCGCTTTTGACGCAATTCCATGAATATCTAATTCAGGCTGATATACCGCCCGCAGGTTGTAGGGTTTCTTTGCTTTTGGCAGAGATGCAGGGAAAAACTTTACTGTAATACGGTGTATTACGTCTCTTAAAATAAAATCTAACGCCATTTATTTATAGTTTTAAATGAATTAATAGTTATATTATTTATTTATATTTAGCTATCTTGTTTTCAAGGGAACAAAGATAGTAAACTTTTTTTTATATAATACAAACTTTTCTAATATTAAGTTATTTTTTTTTTTGGAATAATTATAATTTTATATCAGGAATTTTTCATACATTTGCATCCGGAATGATTTTATGTCACAACGTAGAAATACTTACTTCAATATAAATTTATTTTTTATGAAACAATTATTTTTTATGACAATGCTGTTTTTAACAATTAGTTACTGCTCGCAAAAAAACAGCGTAATTAAAGCGCAGAGAATGGAAAAGGCGTCTATGAAGGATTTTAAGATGCCGAAAATGAAGTTCGAGGTTGAGGATAAGGAATCTTCCGGCAGCGAACTGTATCGCAAACTTGTACCCGATTCAGAAGGTTTATTGACTGAGCTTACAGAAGAGGTTATCGATGCGATTTATTTTAAAGACTCAGAAGTAGTGCCGCAACCACAGGAGATAAAACTTGTGCTGTACTGTCAGAAGGACGCTGTTGCGGCAACATCCTCTCGCAACGGCAGATCGTTGATACGGTATTCAACTGATTGGATAGAGAAGTTCTATGCAAGAGCAAACAACGATGAGGCAAAGGTATTAAATGAGACCAAAGGCGTGCTTCTTCATGAGCTTGTACATGTCTTTCAACTGCAACCGCAGGGTATAGGCAATTATGGCGGCGGCGGAGAATATTGGCTACTGATAGAAGGACTTGCCGACGCCGTAAGGGTTGCAACCGGTTACTTCAAGCCCGAAGACCGTCCACGCGGCGGAGAATTTAAGAAAGGATATCGTTATTCCGGATTTTTTCTAAACTGGCTTCGCGAAGTAAAAGATAAAGACTTTCTTCGCAAGCTTAATCTCTCTACGCGCACCATCAATCCCTGGTCGTTTGACGCAGCATTTAAGCAAATATTAAATGACGATAATATTACGCTGGAAGCGCTCTGGGATGAATATATGACAGCAATTGGAGACAGGTAAGAAAATATTGAAAATCTTCGTCACATATCCGGTCATGAAAAAACAACGAGGCTGTTCCTTTACAAAGAACAGCCTCGTTTCATTGACTCCGTAGACAGCGCTGTCTTACGGCGTCTGAGAGAACCTTATATCTGCAAAATAATAAACAATATCGCGCGTGGGAGCGTAAGTGCCTCCCGGCTCGCCGCCGATATTGATGACCAGGACGTTAGCATATGGATGACTTGACCTGTCGGCAATGCTCCACGTGTCGAACGTTATATCCCTCCATTTGCCAAGTTGGGCGTCGGTAGCGCGGAAGTCTTCTTTGCCTCCATTGTGTTCGTCGTTGTTAGTGTCCCACGACACCAGCGGCGTGTTTCCCCACAGTGAATTTCGTATTCTAAACCATATTCTCTTGAAGTTAGCATAGTAGTCAGTATAGAAGTAAGAAGCGTCGGGCGTGAAGACTTTCATTTTCAGGTACCTGTAATCCCAGATGTTGAACTTGTAGTCCTTCTGGTATACGAAACAGAAGGATGCGCTTGCACCTCTTGGGATTACTTTCCACACATGCGTAGCTCCTCCGTGTCCTTCGGGCGTATCGGTGGGCTGGTAAGTATTTTCCGTTCGCCACGAGCCTGTTACGATAGTCCCTAAAGCGCAGAAATTATTTAATACAAATGCCTCTGCGGGAAGGGGAATAATTTCTACAATTCCGTTTGATACATAGAGGCTCAATGCTGCGTCAATTCCTGTACCCATCGAGCCTCGGTTATAGCGCACCTTTTTGATTCCGCCGTTGCTCAACACTTTGCTCAACGCCTGTATTCCGCTCAGGTTGCGCGGCGTACCCTCGTTGAGGTCTATACGCCGCAGCGATGGATTCCACGGACATCCCCCGATGGTGCTGGTGCCTTTAACGTCTTGCAGGGGCACGCCGAAAGTCTCTCCCGAAAGGTCAATCTCCTCCAGGTTGGGGAAATACAGCACGTCCATAAGCGACGGGGTGGTTATGGGGAACCTCAGGCTTGTGACCGTCATGGGGTCGGTGTTGGCGGAGATACCATTGGCCTGCATCGCTTCCGGCGCAGAGAACGGCGGCGTCGCCATCGTTGGTTGTGCATCAACAATGGCTCCCCCTCCTCCTACCGGCTCGTATGATGACGAAATGGCGACACGTTGCAGGATCAGCCCAGGCAAGGGCGTGCGTTCCGTATCGTTAGACACTTCGATTGTTTTTTCCACCGGAGCTGAGCGGTTGGAATAGTCGGTGTAGGTAATTGCAGAAGAAGTCATTGTAGGGTCGCTAATGACTTTCCACTGGATAATCATTTGTTCGCCGTCATTTTCCCATTTTTCAATCTCGCGGCTTTTGAGGAACTGCCCATATTCTTCCGGCGTGGGAGTGATCACATCGATCGTCTGATTGAACTGTACAGTATCCAGAATCGGGACGCCATCCACGAGAGGTTGTATCTTGATGGAAAACGAGAGGTTGGTCTCCGATCCTGGCGAGAGATTGTCGGCGTCAAAGTTCAGTGTGGTAATGTCCATCGTATTGTTGATGACATTGTTGTCTTTGTCTTTGTATTCGTAATCACATTCCAGCAATTCCCACATGCTGGTAGAGATGCCGTTAGGCCACCAGAGTTTGACGCCCCAAGGCGAGAGTACCGTGTTTGGTTCGGCAATGCGGATAGCGTCTCTGTCTGACTTGGTATAGGGTATTTTAGCAATCTCTTGATAGACGGATTTGTTGCCATATTCATCTATTGTATATACACGGAAACGGTAGAGTTTCGGCTGTGTGAGATTGACGATGTTTACCCATGGTTGCATGCCTTCAAAGATTATCGTAGAGTCGTCGTACTCTACAATGGTTTTCTTTGCTTTAACAGGGTTCTTCTTCATCAGGCTGTCCGAGCGTCCGGCTTTGGTAAGATAGAGTTCTACTCGTTCAAAACCGATAGCGGCGCTGATTGTATCGAACTTCTCCGGATAGATGTTCTCAGAGGTTACGTATTCTCTGATATTATCGTATGCGTCTTCTTTACACGAATGATACGTTAAAGAAATGACTATTGTAAATAAAAACAATAATTTTTTCATATTTCAGGTGATGTTAGTTTGATTTTTTACCATACAAAGTAATTTCCGATAAGCAGTTGGCTCCCGTTCCTGTGTAGTTGTCACCGAAGTTCGCCAGCGCTTCGTAACGGAACCATCTCGTTCGCGGGCTGAACTTTGGTTCGTCGGGGAACATGTATACCATATCTCCTGCCTGCCCTTGCCGGAACATGTCGATATCGTTCATTGCGACAGGCACGGGTATTTTGTGCGTAGACATTTTGACCCAGTAGGTTGTATCGACCTCTTCTTCGAGGTAGTACACGCTGAACAGTCCTACGTTTTCCGAGCCGTAGTATTGTCCGCGCGCCATTGGGACGAGAGCGCCTGCAGTGCCATGCCTCTGGTGTGTGACCACCCGGCTGAGTTCATAATACCCTCCCAGGTCTATGATCAGGTTCCAAGGCACGTTACCGCCAATGGTCCCGGTACGTCCGCGACCACCGGTGTGCATGTAATTGGCCAGCAGGTAGGAGTCGATAACGTCGTCGACCATGTTTCTCAAACGTCCTTCTTTTTCATTGCCGAAGCATTGCGGTATTCCGGCGATGGAATCATTGGTTTCAGGCAACACCCATTGTGCTTTGCTGATGAGTTCGTCCTGCAGGAGGTAAATCGGACCTTTGTTGAGGGCGTTGGTAGAGTTGCCATAGAGATCTTCCACCCTTACCGATACGTCGATTTTATCGGAGGGCTTGAGGATGTCGAGATTTCTGATGAAATAACGGTTTGTGGTATCTAACGAGGTGTAGATAATTTTGTGCGACTTCTCCTGTCCATCCTGAGTATAGTTAAAGTCTACATAAACGTTTACGGTATGCATCAGTTCGTTGTACCAGTCTACATAGAAAGAGCTGAAGCCCGGTATAACTTTCAGGGTCTTTTCTACCCTCGAGACGACCGGCTCGAGAGGCCTTACACTAACGGGCAACATTTCTGATTTATTGCCTGCGCGGTCGAGCGCGTAGAGGTTGATTCTATGTACGAGCGTATCTCCGATGCCGTATATGTCCAGCGAATCGTTAAAATACGAAGATGAGAAGGTGTACAGTTTGCCATTTGCGGCCGTATATTCTGCGTTCACGCTCAGTACGTCGTCGTCGGAAGGCGGGCGGAAAAAGAATCGCGCGCCCCCATAGAGGCGTTTTATCGAATCTACGCTCGGTATTCCTGGCGGTACCTTGTCGTCGGAATATATCTCAAACCGTTTATCTTCTCCACAGGCAGATAGTAACACTGCCGTTAGTAATACGTAAAAGAAAATTCTTGTTCTCATAATATTATTATTATTGTTTACCATCCTGGATTTTGTTTTAAGTTAGAGTTTTTATTCAATTCGTTGATATGAATTGGCGTGAGACAGTCTCGATACGAGAATTTCCTGATTTGTTTGATCTCTTGCACGAAGAAGGCCTCAACCGTCGATTTAAGAGGCGACCATCCAACGGCAGGTTTTGAAAATTCTCCAACTGCGTCTCTCCAGCGTACCAAGTCCCAGTAGCGTGCGCCTTCAAAGGCCAGTTCGTTTGCGCGTTCCCGTTTGATGATTTCCCTCATACCGTCTTTTGTTTTGTGTTTGTCGAGAAAGTCGGCTTTGACAAATTCTCCTCCCCAGGAGGCTTCGACGGCAGGAATGCCGGCACGTGTGCGTACGGCATTGATTGCATCATAGACATCCTGCGTCGGCGCGTCGAGGTATTCGTTGAGCGCTTCGGCTTTCATCAGGTAAAGGTCGGCAAGGCGGATAACGGGGAATGGGAATGCAACGAGGCGCATCCAGTGTCCTGCTTTCGATTCGGGATGTACGAATTTTTGGATTCCGATGCCGGTATAAATGTAGTTGTCGGCTTTTGCAGAAAGGAATCCGCCTCCTCCATAATACGAATCGGCGAGGAAGTCGGTTGATATCTTCATTTCATGCGCCCTCCAGTATCCTCCCGTGATACCGAGATTGGCATAGAAGCGCGGTTCGCGGTTTGTATAGAAATAGATGGTAGAAGCTCCGGGCTGCAGGAATCCTCGGTAGGCTTCGTATTCGAGCGTTTCTACTCCCGGGGTAACGATGATGTTATGTCTCGACGCCCAGTTGAACGACTGGTCTTCTTCGGGTGGCAGTCCGTTCTTGGTATAATACGTTTCCAGCATGTGGTAGGTAGCGCCTACGTTTTGGTCGCAATGTGTGGAGTTGTTCGCCAGCTCGCTTCCGGGCAGGTAGCTGTCGGGGAGCATGATGTTTGTAAAGTTGCTTATCGGGTCGGCGCCTGCGTCAACGTTCGACAGTCCCCAGATAAGTTCCTTGTTCCACGGGTCGCAGACGAGCATCCGCAAATCATAGAGCGTTTGCATTCTTTCGGGGACGGTGTCAGCGTCGTTACGGTCGTAGGCGAACATCGCCTTTTCGTAATGGTAGAGTTCGACGCCTGCATTATCACATGCCGTCAAAGCTTCTTCGACGGCGTCGAGCGCGTCTTTCCATTTGCGTTTGGTATCTTCCTGCGTGTCATAGACGGGGAAATAGGGTTTTCCGTCGAGGTCGAGGAAGTCTTCGTAGTATTCCTTGTTTCCGCTGTAAAACGGCGAAGCGCGGTAGAGCAGTATTCTTGCTTTCATTGCCTTGGCGATGATCTGGTTGATTTGTCCCAGGTTGGTAGAAGAGGTTGTTTCTCTCAAATCGGGAATAGACTCGTCGATAAGTTTTATGATATAGTCGAAGCAGTCGTCAACTTTCGATCGTGTTTTATAGACGTCGTCGCCCGTAGCGTCGGCCGGCATGGCTTCGTCGTAGATAATAATCGGCCCGTAGGAACGTAACAGTATAAAGTGGAAATACGCTTTGAGGAATTTAACCTGCGATTTCCATTCGGCGATTTCCTGTGGCGGCATATCGGATACCAGGTCTATTTTTTCCAGGAAGATATTGGCGTTTCTTATTCCTTTGTACAGATGAGAGGCGCCTCCGGTTCCTTGCCAGTAACCTAATTGCGGATCGGATGCCGTCTGGTTTCCGCGCATGATATTCATGGCTGGACGGTTGTGGTCTCTGTTTTCCTGTGCGCTGGTCATGTATTCGTCGCCGAGCAGCCAGGGAGTGCGGCCCATTCTTTCGTCGGCAGGGATATAGGAATAAACTTTGGCAAGCGCATTCCATGCATCTTCTTTCATGGAAAAGATCATATCAAGCGTCAGTTGAGAATCGGGCACCAGATCAAGAAATTCTGTGCATCCGAATATCAGTAACACTGTAATTGATAACACTGTTTTTTTAAATTTCGATAACATAAGCGTTATAGTTTATTTTAAGTTAATAACTGATTAAAAATTCACCTGAAGACCGACGTTAAACCGCCTGTTTAAAGGATAACTCATACCGTTGCCTCCCATTTCCGGGTCCCAGAGATCGAATTTGCTAAATCTTAGCAGATTTTCTACGCTGACATATACACGGAAAAGTTCGAGATTGAAGCGTTCGGCGAAAGGCAGCGTGTAGCCC
Source organism: Tannerellaceae bacterium (assembly GCA_031278605.1). Taxonomy (GTDB): domain Bacteria; phylum Bacteroidota; class Bacteroidia; order Bacteroidales; family Tannerellaceae; genus DFXE01. The sequence goes on along the minus strand of JAITKB010000043.1, from coordinate 3,185 downwards.
AGTTCTGCCGATTTAAGTCGCAGGAGCGAGCCGTCGCGCAGCCACCATGACGAGGCTTGCGTGTTGTTGCTTAGCACGTTTGTCGAAAGACGCGGCCAGAAAGCATGTACGTCTGGGTTGGTTTCTGTCCATGCGCCCTGCGCTACGATGGCCAGCGAGTTGCGCTGTCCAACGAAGGGAGCGATGCCTTCGCCATCTCCGGCATTGATGAAAAAGGAGACGTGGGCGTTGCCCTGGAAGAAGAACGAGAAGTCGAAGTCTTTGTATCCAGAGGACAGTCCGAATCCGTACTGTATTTCCGGCACCGAGGGGTAGCCCATCCATACGCGGTCGTTGTTGTTGATTTTCCCGTCGCCGTTAATGTCGGTATATTTGATGTCGCCCGCCTGATATAATCCATAAGTCTGTTCGGGCGAATTGGCGATTTCGGCTTCATCTACAAAGAGTCGTTCGGCCACGAGACCTTGCATCTGGTTCCATGCCTGTCCGATTTTCGACAGGTATTTGTCTGAGAAGTCTTCTTCATCCATTTCGATAAGTTTGTTCCTCGAATAGGTGTAATTGCCGCGTCCCTGTAACCAGAAATCCTTGTTGAAGAAATGTTGGTATTCAATCGAGCCATCAACGCCCTGCGAATTGATTTTCCCGACATTGCCGCTTATACCGGCTTCAAGACCTGCGGATTCGGGAATGCTGGCGCGCTGCATGTAAACCTGGCTTCGGTGGTCGGCAAAGACGTCGAAGAGAATGTTCAAGGCCTTGTCGGGGAAGAGGGAAACTTCCACACCCAGATTGTATTTTTGCGACAGCTCCCACGTGATGTCTGGGTTGGCATAGCGTCCTATGCTATAACCATCGTAATTGGTAGAAAAGGTTTGTCCCCATTTGTATTGTCCTCCGCTCATGCTTATCTGGGAAAGGAACCAGAAACGATTGCTTCTTGAAGCGATAGCGTCGTTTCCTACTATTCCGTAGGTAGCTTTGAATTTCAGGTTGCTTATAGCTTTGCTCAGCGGTTCCCAGAAGGGTTCGTTTGAGACGAGCCATCCGGCGCCTATTGCTGGGAAGAATCCGTAGCGTTTGTTGCCGGTGAATTTCTCGGAACCATTATAGCCGTATGAAAATTCGGCGAAATAACGTTCGCTGTAGTCGTAAGTCAATCGTCCGGAGTTGCCGAGGTTGCGTTGGGGCAGGGCCTCGAAAATATCATCCGCGCCGTTATTGTCGGTGCTTTCTTCCATCATGCCCACGGTCATGAATCCGACGTTGTGGTCGCCGAAGCTGCGCGCCCAGTTCAGGCGGGCTTCCATATAGAAGTGTCCGGTAGTATTGCGGCTGCTGCTGATAGCGCCCAGTCGCGGGTAGCCTGCCGTAGGATTGAGGCGCATGAGCGTGTATATTCCCAATACAGGGTCGTATTCGTCTACTCCGAAATAGAGCGGACTGTAGAGGCGGCTGCCTTCATTGCTGCTGTTCGTGTTATACGACACTCTCGCTTGAAACTTCAGGTTTTCCGTGAGAAAATCCAGGTCTTGCATGAGCGTAAGCTGCGCCGTGATATTGGCCTTGTCTCTTCCTTTATATCCTCTCACCATTTCGGCATACGGATTGGATTTGGGCGTATCGGTACCTGGAGGCACGACGCTTCCGAAGAGGATGTAGTCGCTGTACTGGTGCGCCTCGTCGGCTGCGTATATCGGCGGGAAATCTACGGGATTGGAATTGAGAATTCCCCTATAGATGGTGCCGGCGTCGTTGTAGGGGCCTGTGTAGCGTTCCATTTGTCCTTGTATACGGGTGTCGAGCGTAGTGGTTTTGCTGAATTTGAATACCACGTTGCTGCGAAGATGGAAACGGTTGATGCTGATGTTGGAATTGAAATTGTTTTTCCTGTCCACTTTCAGCAGCCCGTTTTCGTAATCATAACCTCCGGACACATAATAAGTGGCAACCTGTCCTCCGCCCGAAATGTTTATGTTTGCCTTGGTATTGATCGTTTGCTTGTTGAACAGAATGTCGTACCAGTCGATGTTCGGATAAATCAGCGGATCCTCGCCATTGAGGGTCGATTGGATTTTCTGTTCGCTGTAATAAGGACCGAGTTCGGGATTACGCGATACCTGCGCCTGATTGTAGAGGCGCATGTATTCTACCCCGTCAATCAATTCCAGGCGGCGTGTCGGGGCTGCGACATGCGTATCGATACGTACATTGACGCGAACAGGTCCTTCGCGTCCTCCTTTGGTATTGACCAGGATAATACCGTTAGCGCCTCGCGCGCCGTAGAGCGACGTAGCCGAAGCGTCTTTCAACACAGAAAAACTTTCGATGTCGTCAGGTTGAATGCGTGCAAGTTCGTCGCTGGTCGATTCAAATCCGTCAATCAGGATCAGGGGATCTGTCTTTTGTCCGAATGTCGCAATACCGCGCACAAAGAACTTGGCATTGTCAGCGCCCGGTTCGCCCGTGTCTTGATAAGAAATAATACCTGGGATTCGTCCGGCAAACGAGGTCGTCAGGTTGGACGAAGGAATCCGCAGGTCTTTCGCATCTACGGTTGCTACGGACGAGATGACGCTCGTCTTTTTCTGTTTACCGAATGCAACGACCGTGACCTCTTCGAGCGTTTGGGAATCCTCGAGGAGAATAACCGTCATTTCCTTGCCGTCAAACTTGCGTTCGTTTTTGACGTATCCCATAAAACTAAAATTAATAATTGCTCCAATGGCTACGTTGCCCATCGAGAAATTACCATTTACATCCGTCGTAGTTCCCTTGGACGGATCATTCCGGAGTTGTACAGCCGCGCCAATTACAGGCTCTCCATTGCTGTCGACTACTTTTCCGGTCAGTCTGCCTGTCTGCTGAGCGTATATAACGCCCGAAGAACAGAGCAGATACAAAAGGAAGATAACCATCTTTCCTAATGCGGCTTTTTCGTTCATCTTTGTTTTTCTCATACGAATTAATTAAGTTAATAAAATGAAAATATGAGACAAATAAATTATTTACTTGCCTTGTATGCTTTGTGGCGAATCGCTTTAAACGGTTTTTTGCCTGCGATACGAACCTTACGGTCAATCTTAAAATTTTCGGGGGGGGGGGGGGGGGGGTTAATAAAAGGACTAAAAAAAAAAAAAATATGCCGATTATAAAGTTAAAAAAAATATTTAAAAAAATTAAAA
>JAITKB010000122.1 GCA_031278605.1 Tannerellaceae bacterium | reverse complement strand
TACCGGCCGGTATCGCATCAAGATACCGGCCGGTATCGCAACGAACAGCCGCCAGGGGCAAAAGGTTAGCGATTAGCGAACAAAAAAAAGACGCCAACCGCTAACCCTCAACGACTATTTCTTCCAGTATTGTTCCATCTGTTCCAGGGTTTTGCCTTTGGTCTCGGGGATCATCTTCCATACAAACAGGGCCGAAACTACCGCCATCAGGCCATAAAAACCATAGGTAAAGGCGCCACTGAACTCCATCATCGCCGGATAGGTGGAGGAGATGAGGTAGTTGGCCGCCCATTGAGCCGCCACGGCGATGGCTACCGCCTGCCCGCGTATCCGGTTCGGAAAGATCTCGGCAATCAACACCCAGCAAATGGGGCCCCAGGACATCATAAACGAAGCCGTATAAAGGATGATGAATACCAACGTGCCGATCCCAATGATATTGAAAAAAGACAAACCCGCCATGGCAAACATCCCCACGGCCATCCCCGTGGAACCGACAATCAATAGCGGTTTACGCCCCCATTTGTCTACCGTTAGGATGGCTACCACGGTGAAGACGACATTCACCAAACCCATCACAATCGTCTGGAGCATCGACGCATCCTTGGCCGCTCCCATGCTCTCGAAGATCCGCGGAGCATAGTACAGGGCCACATTGATGCCGACAAACTGCTGGAAAACCGAAAGCAAAATGCCAATCACAATCACCACCCGGCCGTACGAGAAGAGTTTCCCGCCGGCCGTCTCGGATACGGTTTGCTTGATCTCGCAAAGAATCCGTTGCGCCCTTTCCAGGGAGCCGTTGAGCTTGTTGAGGACTTCCAGGGCTTTTCCTTCCCTTCGGACAAGGGCCAGGAAACGCGGCGTCTCAGGCACAAAACACACCAGGAGGCCAAACAAAGCCGCCGGGACGGCTTCCGACAAAAACATATAACGCCAACCCACCCGGTTGATCCATTCCAGGGCTTGTCCGTTGGCGATCGCCCAGTTGACGAAGTAAACCACCAGCATCCCGAAAATAATGGCAAACTGATTCAACGATACCAGTTTCCCCCGTATCCCGGCCGGGGCGATCTCCCCAATATACATCGGGCAAACCGCCGAAGCCAGCCCCACGCCTATCCCCCCGATAATGCGGTATGCGTTGAACAACAACAGCAAACCCACCGAAGCCTTGCCGTGGGAGAAGACCAGGCTCTCCGGAAAGGCAGAGCCGATGGCCGAAACGAAAAACAGCAAAGCCGCGATCCAAAGCGAACGCTTACGCCCCAGGCGTGAGGACAGATAACCCGACAAAGCCCCGCCAAGAATACAGCCCACCAGGGCGCTCGAGACCGTAGCCCCATGTACAAACGCACTTAGGCCCAGGGGTATGGCAAAGAAGGCTTCGATCGACTTCTCCGCACCCGAAATAACCGCCGTATCGTATCCGAACAGCAACCCGCCAAGGGTAGCCACCAGGGTAATCCCAAAGACGTATCCCGAATTGTACTCCTTGCGGCTCATAGGTAAAGGTTCAATAGCATTTCGTACAACTCCTGCTTGCCGCTGATCTGCCGGGGCTCGCCCGTGCTAAGGGCAATGGAGCGCAGGTCCTCCAGGCTCAGGAGTCCGTCCTCAAAGGCTTTCCCCTGACCGCTGTCGAAGGATGCGTAACGTTCGGTGCGCCATTTCCTGTAATCCGAGTTCTCCAGGATATCCGCCGCCGTGATCAGGGCGCGTGCAAAAGCGTCCATGCCGCTGATGTGGGCGATAAAGATGTCGTCCGGATCGGTTGAGTTGCGGCGGGTTTTGGCGTCGAAGTTCGTCCCTCCGGTGGTGAGGCCTCCTGCTTCGAGGATCACCAGCCAGGCCTGCGTCAACTCAAACAAATCCACAGGAAACTGATCCGTATCCCAGCCGTTCTGGTAGTCGCCCCGGTTGGCGTCGATGCTGCAAAGCATCCCGGCGTCGGCAGCGGCCTGGAGTTCGTGCTCAAAGGTATGCCCGGCCAAGGTGGCGTGGTTGACTTCAATGTTCAGGGCAAAATCCCGCTCCAGGCCGTAATGACGAAGGAAGCCGATCACCGTTTCCGCATCCTGGTCGTACTGGTGCTTGGTCGGCTCCATGGGTTTCGGCTCAATCAGGAACGTACCCCGGAAGCCATTCTTGCGGGCATAATCGCGGGCCATGGTGAGCAAACGCGCCAGGTGATCCTTCTCGCGCTTCATATCCGTATTCAGCAGGCTCATATAGCCTTCGCGTCCGCCCCAGAACACATAATTCTCGCCTCCCAGGGCGATGGTGGCGTCGATGGCGTTCTTAATCTGCGCACCGGCACAGGCCACCGAAGGGAAGTAAGGATTCGTGGCCGCCCCATTCATATAGCGGGGTGCGCCGAATACGTTGGCCGTCCCCCACAGAAGCTTTTTGCCCGTTTCCGCCTGAAGCTCCTTGGCGTAATCCACCAGGGTGAACAGGCGCTTCTCAAACTCCGCCAGCGAAGGACCCTCGTCCACCACATCCACGTCGTGGAAACAATAATAGGGGATGTTGCATTTGGTGAGAAACTCAAACGCAGCGTCCATCTTGTACTTGGCCCGCGTAACGGGATCGGCGGACCGGTTCCAGGGGAAAACCTTCGTGCCCGGCCCAAAAGGATCGCCGCCTTCGGCACAGAGCGTATGCCAGTAGGCCATGGCAAAGCGGAGGTGGTTCTTCAGGGTCTTTCCCAGCACAATCCTGTTCTCGTCATAATAATGGAAGGCCAATGGGTTTTTCGATTCCTTCCCTTCAAACCGAATCTCCCCTATTCCGGGGAAAAACTCGATGATTCCTTTGTAATAACTCATAATCTGAAATTGTTTAATTGGTAATGAATGATGAATGATTAATCAGTAAAGTTTTCCACCTCGCATACATCCGATCATAGGCATCGGCCTGTGAGGTGTCGGCTTCTATGGCCTCTATCTTTCGGAGTGAGGCGAAGGCTTCGGCAGGCGAGGCGTAAATACCGGCGCCCAGACCTGCCCCCAGGGCGGCTCCTGCGGCCCCGTTGGTGTCGTAAAGTTCGATGACGGCTCCGGTCGTTCCCGCCAACGTTTCCCGGAAGACCGGACTCAGAAACATATTGGCATGACCGGCACGCACCAGGCGGATATCCATTCCCATCTCCTTCAGGATGTCCATCCCGTACCTGAATGCGCAAACGATCCCCTCCTGGGCTGCCCGGGCGAGGTGTCTCCCGTCGTGGAGATTGAAATTAATGCCGTAGACGGAGCAGTCTGCCTCCCTGTTTTCCAGCATACGTTCCGTGCCGTTGCCGAAGGGAAGGATCGTGACGCCTTCCGATCCGATGGGCACCGTGGCGGCAAGCCGGTTCAATGCCTCGTAGCTTCCGCCCATGGGGGCCAGATTCCGCTTCACCCAGGAGTTGAGGATTCCTGCGCCGTTGATACAAAGCAAGACGCCCAGACGTGTCTGCTTATCCGAGTGGTTTACGTGGGCAAAGGTGTTCACGCGGGACAAGGGGTCGCAGGTCACACTCCCGTTCACACCGTATACCACTCCGGAGGTTCCTGCGGTTGCGGCTATTTCTCCGGGATTGAATACATTTAGCGAGAGGGCGTTGTTGGGTTGGTCTCCGGCGCGATAGGTTACGGGCGTGCCTTTGCTTAGTCCCAAGGCGGAGGCTGCGGAGGCCGTCAACTCCCCCTGCCGGCCGAAAGTGGGGCAAATACCGGGGACAAGTTCCTCCGGGAAGCCAAAGTGGTTCATCACCTCGTGCGAGAGGTGGTTTTCCTTAAAATCCCAGAAGATACCTTCCGATAACCCGGATACGGTCGTGAGGGTTTCCCCCGTCATCCGCATGGCGATAAAGTCGCCGGGCAGCAAGAACTTGTACACCGAATCAAACAAACGCGGCTCGTTCTCCTTCACCCAGGCCAGCTTGGCGGCCGTGAAATTGCCGGGCGTATTCAGCAGATGCGACAGGCAGTAGTCCTTTCCCAGGGCTTCAAAAGCCTGTTCGCCGCAGGTCACCGCCCGGCTGTCGCACCAGATGATGGCGGGCCGCAAGGTTTTTAGTTGTTTATCCACCAGGGTCAGGCCGTGCATCTGGTAGGATATACCGATGGCCCGGACGTCTTCTCCCCGTATACCGGCTTTGCGGACAGCGCTCCCGACGGCAATCCGGAGGTATTCCCACCAGTCGTTGGGATCCTGTTCCGCCCAGCCGGGTTGGAGCGCCCGGATGGGGGCTTCTTCCGCGGGATAGAACTCGGAGGCTTCGATGCGTCCGTTTTCGCTGTTTACAATGGAAGCTTTTACGGAAGAGCTTCCTATATCACATCCTAACAAGTACATAGTGTCTACGATTTAAGTGAGTGTATTTATATGGTATTTAATTTAGCTCGCATGTTGTTGTATTTCTTTTTGTCGAAGCGGTAGTAACGCGCCGAGCGGTGCGGCATGCCTTGTTGCAATTCTTCGGTTTGCACGACATACTCCATTGCGTTTATTTTTTTGTGGAAATTCCGCACGTCGATGGGTTTATCGTAAATAATCTCATAGGTGTGCCGCAGTTGTGCCGCGGTAAACAGGGGAGGCAGATAGTCGAACACGATAGAGGGTTCGATCTGTGTCCACAGGCGGATTTCTTTCACGGCTTCGCGGATGATTTCCTCATGGTCAAAGGGCAATCGCGGAAGGGCGTCTATGGGCGTCCACTGTGCGGGGCTGTATTTTTCGCTGATTTTCATCCGTCTCACTTTGCACAGGGCCAGGTAAGCTACGGTTACGATGCGTCCGATTTTCATTTTCGATGCATTTTCCAGCCACAGCACATCTTCTTTATTGGCGGTACGATGCGGTGAGCCGAAGCTGCGGAATTGCCTTAGCAATACACGTTTGAGTCCTGTTGTTTCGTTTAGTATGCGGTATGCGGCATCGTCCAGGTCTTCGGTTTCGTAGATCAGGCTGCCGGGCAATTTGTATTCCGTTTGTCCTGTCCCGGCATTGCGGCGTTCGGTGAGCAGGACACAAAACAGGTCGTCGTGTATGCCCAGGAGCACACAGTCTACGGATACGTGCGGATATAATGTTTCGTTATGGGAATTTGTTGTTTGCATGGTATCAGTCAGTGTGGGGACAAATATAGGGAATAAATCCTGCAAAGCCTGCAAAAAAGAAAATTTTATCGAACAATAACATTCTAACAATCTGAACCTTCATTATCTTACCCTGTACAATATCTTTGAGGCGGGGCCAAGGGGGGTGACAAAGGGGTCGCCGCCGTAGGGGGAGGCCCTTGGGAGAAAAGCAAGGCTTGAATCTCCGAAAAAGATCGATAGTAGTAAAATTGACAACAAAATGTACCGGTTTTGAAAATAATCTTTCATAAATTAACCTCTATCTTTGCAACCGAGAATCAAAGTTCGTTCAACCATAATGAGCTAAAAATGAGTTTTGAATAATCTCTCAATTTTATTTACCATTTTAAAACATCCCTGTATGAAAGTATTTATTAAAAAAACACGTCACAAAAAAGTAATTCTTGCCGTTTTGGCCTTGGCTATGGGGCTGAGCGGCTGTACATCGGAGGTTCCCGTCCGAGTGAACGGCGGATGGCTCCTGTTTGCTTCCGATCGGCGGAACGCCACCCATAAGGGAATTTCGTTCGACTGCAAGGCGGCGAGCGAGTACTCAACAACGCCTCCTACACTAACCACCTCTCACCTCCCGGAAAGGGAGACCGGGGCCGCAGACGCAGAAGCGAGCCCGGCGAAATGGATGATTTCGGATACCGACGTTATTTTTGGACAGGATTAACCCATGAAATTGCCCGTATCCATGCCTATGAAACGTTTGATCCTGCTTTTCTGCTTTTTGCCGCTGTTTTTGGGGTCCTGCACCCTGGAGGAACAGCTTCTTGCCGAGGTTTCTCCTCCCGTTGGGGAGGAGGTGCGGGTGCGGTTTTCGCTTCGGACGCCTCAGGGGATGACGACCCTTACGCGGACGCCTTTGGAGGAATCCGACGAAAACCAAATCCTCACCGTGCGCGTGCTTCTTTTCAAGGAAGAAAGCCCCGGGGTGATGACCTACTGTTTCGGCGCAACGAAAACCGGCTCGCTCACCATAGCGAACGGGCAAACCACCTTCGACGTGGATTTGCCTGCCGGGACGTACGATGTGATGCTCCTGGCCAATGCGCAAAGCATCGTAGAGGGTGCTTCCATCGTATTGGGTCAAACCAAGAACGACATAATCCAACGCTTGGTCCGGGAGAGCCATGTCCTGTGGAGCGACCAGGCCATCCCTTTGTGGGGAAGTCTCCCCGGCCTGGAGATCAAAGCCGGGGAAATCCCCGCCTCCCAAACGGTGGAAATGATCCGCATGATGGCTAAGATAGATATTGATATGGAGGAATCCCTCAAGGCTTACTTCAGCATCGAGCACATCCGCCTGTATAATTTCAGTTCGCGGGGAAGCTTAGTGCCGGATGCGGGTGTCCTGAGCGGCAACCGGGTTACGGCGCCCACGAGACCGGCCGGAAGCGAGGGTTTCCGCCCCATGACGACGCCTTTGGAGTACAATGCCTCCGAGGGCCTTACCCCTGAGGGTTGCAAACGGTTGATCTACGTCTACGAGGCGCCGGCCGGAAGCGATGCAACCCTGGGCGACAACCCCTGCCTCATTGTGGGAGGGCGTTATAAGGGGGGCGACCTCGGTTACTACCGCATAGACTTTGTGGGTTCGTCCAATGGGCAGAAGGTCTACCTTCCCCTGCTTCGCAACCATACGTATACGCTGCATATCACGGGGGTGAGCAGCCGGGGATACGACAAGGAGGAGGAGGCCCTGGCTTCGCCGCCGCTGAACCTGGAGACCACCCTTTTGGCCTGGACGGACAACGAGGTGAAACACGTGGTGTTCGACGAGCATTATATGCTGGGGACCTCCGCCGAACGGCTCGACCTGACGGCCGACGCCCTGCCCTACAACACGGCCTGGAATAAGTTGCGGGTGGTCGCCTCACGGCCTTCCGGCTATTCGATGGAGGTGGTCGGCCCGGACGGAACGCCCGCCACGGCTCAGTGGCTGAGCGTGAACATCCCCAACGCCCAGAACAAAGAAGAAATCTTTGTGCGTGCCGAGGAAAACGCCACCGGCGCCGAACGAGTCGCCTACCTCCGCTTCCGTTCCGGGAAGCTGGAACGTACCGTAACGGTGGTGCAAAGCGCCGCACGGGGCTTCCGGCTGACGATCCTCGACAAGGCCCGGCTTACGGAGATCTCCCAGGCGGATTTCACCGGGAATGCCAACCAAAAGCAAACCGTACAGGTCCTGTGGCAACCGGCTTCCGCCACGTTGCGGGTGGAAGTATCGCATATCGCCGCCGCTTTCTCCGGCCAGGGTTTGCCTGCCGACCAGACGGTTTTCCAAGCCAACGGCTTCACGGAATTCACCCTTGTCACCAAGCAGGCGACCCAGGGTATGCTTACCCGGGTGGACTTTATCCTTTCCGACGCCACGGGAAGGAGCGCTGTGAAAACCCTGTTTGTCCGCCAGACGCCCTAAGGGGCCGGGACGACAGGCTGTAAACCATAAAAAGTAAAACGAATGAAACGATACAACCATCTCTCTACACACTGGCAAGCCTTTTTCCTTTCCTGCCTTCTGATTTTCTCGGGCGCGGCTTGCACACAGGACGAAGCGCTTGTGAAAGGAAAGGACGCCGAGGGGGGAGTCTCCGCCAAGGAAGCGCGGGTAGGCTTCTCCATTCTGACACCTTCGCCCCCGGAAACGCGGGCCACGCCCAATCCGGTGGATGAAGGGGCCGTAACGGGCGTGTTCATCCTGCTTTTCGAGCATACGGCGAGCGGGAAAGTCTACCGTCACCGGATTTCGGCCGAGAGCCTCAGTACGATCTCTCCGACGGAGAAGAAGTTCTACGCCCGTCTCCCCAAGGGAACCTACGACCTGGTGGTGCTGGCCAATGCCACCGACATACTGGCTTCCTCGAACCTGGTCGCCGGGACTTTGAAGGAGGAGGCGCTGTCTTCCCTGGTGGATACCCACCCCGGGGCGTGGGACAAAGCCACCATCCCCATGTGGGGGCAGGTGGACAACCAACTCATCGACGAGGCCACGGATTTCACGGGGGCCAATGCCATCTTGATGATCCGGATGCTGGCCAAGGTGGAGTTGGTGGTTAGCGAAAAGGCGGCGGGGACGAACCAGACGAACTTCCTGTTCACCGACATTCGCCTGTATAATTACAGTTCGCAAGGACGGCTGACGCCCAATCCTTCGTTCTGGTCGGAGGATCAGAAGGCCACGCAGCCCAGCCCCCCGGCGAGCGGCTACGGCACAAAGTCCTATCCGCACGACGAGCCGGCAAGGTTTGAGAGCCGTATTTTCTATACCTACGAAGCCCCGGCGGGGGGTGGCGGCCAGGCCCTGGCCACCAATACCTGCATGGTCATCGGGGGGCGATACCGGGGGGGCGACCTCAGTTACTACCGCGTGGATTTTATTCACCCTGGGCCGCCTTTGACCTATTTGCCCCTTTTGCGCAACCATTGTTATCAGGTGACGATCACCGAGGTGCTGGGCGAAGGTTTCCCTACGCCGGAGATGGCCTTTGAGAACGTCAGCGCTCCGATGCTAACCGGCGTGGTGCAATGGAGCGAAGGCGGGATGAAAGAGGTTACGGCCGACGACCAGGGTTTGTTGGAGGTTTCCTCCGGCAGTTTTCGCCTTCCCAACTATGCCTTGAACTGGGATTCTCCCACCAATAAGCTCACGATTCGCACGAGCGTGCCCGGCGGCTGGACGATCGAAAAGATTACGGACCAAAACTCCACCGTGGACGCTGCGGCGCCGTGGCTCACGATAAGCGAACTGTCCGATTCCGGCACTGCGCCGAAGGACGTCTACCTTTACACGGAAAACAACACAACCGGCGCCGAACGCCGGGCCTGGGTTTACATCCGCGCCGGGCGTCTTTCCTTCCGCGTATCGGTTTCCCAGCAGGAGCTTTCCCTCCTCTCCATTCACGACATCAACGCCGTGGAGGTGTCCGAGCTGTTTTACAACGGCACAACGGAAGTTCACCATAATTTCGTTGTCGAGTGGGGACCTTCCTCGGCCACGGTTTCCATCAGGCCGACCGATATAGGGAAAGATCCCGATGGGAATCCGGCCGGATTCTACGGTGACGGACACCCAAACACCGATATAACGGGCGTGGGATACGAAGATTTTGAAACCACAGGCTATGCAATCACGGGCGAGGACATGACCATCTACGCCACCAAACTGGATTTCGTCCTGGTCAATGCTCCGGAGATTCTAACCCGTTCGCTTATTTTGACGCAATACAAACCGGCGACGGCCTTTGTTTTTCCCTCGGAGTACTTTCCGACCGGGCAGGAGCAAACCTTCGGCGTCCGTTCCAACATCTCCTGGGAGATCACCCAGGTGAAGGATCCCCACCAGATCCTGGCAAATGCCGGCAATTTGGTGGGAAAAACCGGTGGGGGGAATATTTCCTGGGAGGGCGAAAAGGTGTCGTTTCGTTTTGCCGAAAAGTTTGCCAAGACCGATGTGGAGTATTTCGATGCGGAAGTTACGTTAAGGAATTCCGAAGGGAAAACCCTCACGGGTATCATCCGGCTTCGCTTGATATTCCCGGTGAACAACCTTTGGGTATGGTCCGTCGATCTGCCGAGGGATCAGAGGAGCTGGTATGATTTGGCCAATGTGCCTGATGGAACAAACTCCATGGAGACTCCCCCGAACGGTCCGCAGAGTACGCCGGTCAATCCGCTCAGTTGCGCGGCCATTGATCCTTCGAATCCCACGGCCTGGCGGTTGCCCACAAGGGATGAGTTGTCGATGATCTATAATAATTTCAACGCCTCCAAGGGATACGCCTATTATAATATGTGTAACGTGAATACGACACTGATGGAGTTAGTCAATCCGACGAATCAGATAGACCTTTACTGGGCATCCGACGCCGATGACGTTACGCCGGATCCTGCCAATGCATTTATTACCACAAAGATTCAAGGCTCTGCAGGTGTCAGCGCACATTCCCTTCCCACAGTGAAAACCGCGCAAGGGACTTCACCCCATGCACCGCTGCTATGGCATATACATGCCCGCTGCGTTCGGAACAAATAAGCTCAACCCCCCGGCCCGCCAAAGTCCGGGGGGTTTTGTTTTCCCCCATCCCCAGCCCCCCGGAGGTTGCCGGCGTTTCTCATCCTGCAAACCCTCGGCAACCGCGAGAAATTATCGTTTTTTGTTTGCAATAGTATCGTCATTCGCGGGAAATTATAGTTTTTCGTTTGCAATAGTGTCGACATTCGCGAGAAATTATAGTTTTTCATTTGCAATAGTGTCGACATTCGCGGGAAATCATCGTTTTTCGTTTGCAATACCCTCGGCAACCGCGAATTCCTGGGGTATTGCAAATGAAAAACTATAATTTATCGCGAATTCCTGGGGTATTGCAAAAGAA
>JAITKB010000076.1 GCA_031278605.1 Tannerellaceae bacterium | reverse complement strand
GGTTGCCTTTTCGCGTTTGATGTGTTGTTCGCGCGTTTGCAGGGCCAGGCGGAAGGCCGGATGTCCGTGTGCGTCTTTCGCAAGGCCCACGATGCGTCCGGGTATGGCGCGTTTGTATTCGTCCTTTACGGCCATATAGCCGGCCGAGGGGCCTCCGAAGAACATCGGGATACCGAAGCGCTGGGCCGAGCCGAACACGACATCGGCGCCCCATTCTCCCGGGGGAACCAGGAGGGCGAGGCTCATCAGGTCGGCAGCGACGGCCACGCGCACGCCGTTTTGGGCGGCGCTACGGACAAATTCCCGGTAATCTTCCACGCTGCCGTTGGCGTTCGGGTATTGCAGGAGTGCGCCGAAGAGGTCTCCGGTAAATTCCAGGGTTCGGTAATTACCGCTCACAATGCGTATGCCCTGCGGCTGCATCCGGCTTCGGAGGACGGCGCGGGTGGAGGCCCAGAGGTTTTCGTCGACAAACAATTTGCGGATGCCGTCTTTGACCTGTTGTCTGGGGCGTGTGGCGTAGAGCATGGTGGCGGCTTCGGCGGCGGCCGAGGCTTCGTCCAGGAGGGAGCAGTTGGCCAGGGGCAAGGCCGTCAGCTCGCAGACGAGGGTTTGGAAATTCATCAGCGCTTCCAGGCGCCCCTGCGACACTTCGGCCTGGTAGGGCGTATAGGACGTATACCACACGGGATTCTCCAGCACGTGCCGCAGAATGGGCGCCGGAGATACGCTATCGTACCATCCCTGCCCAAGATAGGAAGTAAAGATCCGGTTCTTGGAGGCGAGTTCATGGAGGTGTTCTACATACTCCCGTTCCGTCATGGCCTCGGGCAGTTGGGGGGATTGATACAGGCGAATATCCGGGGGGAGCGTCTGGTCGATGAGCTGGTCAACCGACCGCACGCCGATGGTCTGTAACATCTCCGGAAGGTCTTCGGGGGCGACGCCGAGGTGGCGTTGCAGGAATTGATTCGGATCCATACGGGTTATAAAAAGGGATTATTTAAACTTTCTTCGATCACGTTGGTGGCCGGGCCATGGCCCGGATACAGGATGGTTTCGTCGGGCAGGGCGAGTATTTTGTCCTTGATGGCGGCAATGAGCACTTCGTGGTCTCCGCCCCAGAGGTCGGTACGTCCCACGCTGCGTTTGAAGATCACGTCGCCGGTCACGGCAAATCCTTCCTTACGGTTGTAGAAGGCCAGGCTTCCCGGGGAATGGCCCGGGATGAGGATGGCCTGCAGTTCGGAATGTCCGAAGGTAATCACCTCGTTCCCCACGATGTGGCGGGCGAGCGGGATGTTGGGGATGCGGTCGGAGATTCCGAAGAAGCGCGCCTGCTCCTGGGGTGTGGGGAGGGCTTCCACGTCGGCTTTGTGCGCCTGGGGTTTCAGGCCGTAGATTTTGCTCACGAACCCGTTCCCGCACACGTGATCCATGTGGAGGTGGGTACAGAGCAGGTGTTTCAGCGTGAGCTTGTGTGTGTTCACATAGTTGCTCAGCTCCAGCTCCTCTTCCTTGCGGATGCAGCCGCAATCGATCAGCACCGCCTCCCGGGTTTCGTCGTGCAGGAGGTAGGTATTGACGGAGAAATAATTAAACTCAAAAGATTGAATTGTTATCATAGCGGGATATACACTACTTGTTTGGTTTTAAAATACGGATCATGGAAATACTCCTTCAGTTCCAGGCGGAGGGCTTTGCGGGCGAAGGGCGCCGTTTCGTGCGTCAGGTCCCCGCCTTTGAGGGTTATCAGGCCGTTGGGGAGCGCGTTCTGCTGTTGTTTTTTGATGTTTCGCCCGATGAGTTTCACCTGGTCGGCCAAGGGCATGACCCCGCGGCTTACGACGAAATCGTACTGCGCGGTTTCTTCCTCTGCTCTCCCGTGACGGAAGCTGAGGTTCTCCAGGCCGATGGCCCGGGCTACTTCCTGTGCCACCCGGATTTTCTTGGCCGTAGCCTCCAGCAGGCAAAAGTGCACGCGGGGGAAATAAATCGCCAGGGGAATCCCCGGGAATCCTCCCCCGGAGCCCAGGTCCATCACCTCGGTTGCGGGCGTAAACCTCAGAAGGCGCACGATGCCCAGGGAGTGAAGCACGTGGCGGGTGTAGAGGTTGCCGATGTCTTTCCTCGAAATGACGTTGATTTTTGCGTTCCACTCCGCATAGAGGGGGTAGAGCGCCTCGATTTGCTGTTGTTGCCCGGGGGTCAGCTCCGGGAAACAGTCCAGGAGGAAGGTTCTCTGGGATATGTAGGCAGGTTGCGGCTCCATGAGGCGGGGTCAGGAATGTCCCCCCAGGCGGGCCAGGCGGGTATCGCGGCGCAGCAGGTGTCGGATTTCCCGGTAGGGAAGGAAGACGCGGGTAGCGCCCGTGACGTAGGCGGCGATTTCGTATTCGTTGAAGCAATAGGTAATTCCCTCGTCGCCGAGGGCGAAGTTGTTGTTGGGATAAATTTCCTTGATGCTGAAGTATCCCCGGTTTTCCAGGTCTTCGGGATTTTCCAGGCCGTTGCTTTCGGCGATTTTCCGCACCAGGATAGCGGCCAGCTCGTCCTGATAGCCGTCGATAAAGATATCGGATTCGGTCAGGGGCAATCCCGTTTCGAGGTCGATGACATGGTAGGTCAGGGTGTGTGCGCCGTGTGCGCCGCCGGTATAATTTTCCAGGCTGACGGCGTAGCATAAAAGGAGGTTTCGGTTGTATACCACTTCGTTGTGGAGGTACTCGTAGTAGGAGAACCAGGAATGTGGCAGGGCTTCGCGGTCGTGGTCGAGTTCTTCCAGGAAATCTTCTTCCAGGGTGACGTACTCGGCCAGGTAGGTCTCGGCGTAGCGTTCCACGGCCTGTTCCGGGGGGAGGTTTTCGTAGGCTTCGCCAAGGGTATGGGTTATGAACTCTCGGCTAAGGGTCTCCAACAGGGCCGGCTTCTCGCAACGGGTGGGGAAGCGGAAGCGAATTTGGAGGTTGCAATGGGGATTTTGGGGATCTCCCAGCAGGTGAAGCGTTTTCTCCACGTGAACGGAATCCCAGCTTATCGGGTTTTCCCCCGTTGCGGAGCCTTCCCGGCGGCAACCCGTCGTGGCCGCAAGGGCCAGAAAAACCACAAGAAACACACCATATAAATCTTTTTTCATCCTAAAAAAATTTTAAATTATTATCGGCAGCAAAGGTATACAATTCCGTGGCATTTCACATTCATGCCTTTCGCGGGGCGAGGCAGCCGAGTTCCGTGCCGACCTTAAGGAAGGCGGCGAGGGCCCGGTCGAGGTCCGCCCGGTGGTGTCCGGCCGAGAGTTGCACACGGATGCGCGCCTGGCCACGGGGAACCACCGGATAGGAAAAGCCGGTCACGTAGATGCCTTCGCTTTGCATCCGGGCGGCAAACTCCTGCGATAACCGGGCGTCGTAGAGCATCACGGCGCAAATGGCCGACCGGGAAGGTTTGAGGTCGAAGCCCGCGGCAAGCATCCGGTCGCGGAAATAGACGACATTTTCCGTCAGTTGGCGGTGCAGGTCGTTGTTTTCTTTCAGGATGGAGAACATCGCAAGGCTTGCTCCCACGATTGCGGGGGGGAGGGAGTTCGAGAAAAGATAGGGGCGGGAGCGTTGGCGGAGCAGCTCGATAATTTCTTTCCGCCCGGTGGTGAATCCCCCCAGGGCTCCCCCGAAGGCTTTGCCCAGGGTGCCGGTAAAGAGGTCGATACGGCCATAGCAGTCAAACTGCTCGGCCAGGCCGCGTCCGCTGGGGCCTACCACGCCGGCCGAGTGCGATTCGTCGACCATGACCAGGGCTCCGTATTGTTCCGCCAAGCGGCAAATGGCGTCCATCGGGGCCAGGTTGCCGTCCATGGAGAAGACCCCGTCGGTGGCAATGAGGCGGAAGCGTTGCGCCTGGGATTCCTTCAGGCAACGCTCCAGGTCGGACATATCGGCATTGGCGTAGCGGTAGCGTTTGGCCTTGCAGAGGCGGATGCCGTCGATGATGGAGGCGTGGTTCAGGGCGTCGGAGATGACGGCGTCTTCTTCCGAGAGGAGGGGTTCGAACAGTCCGCCGTTGGCGTCGAAGCAGGCGGCGTAGAGGATCGTATCTTCCGTTCGGAAGTAGTCGGACACGGCGGCTTCCAAGGCCTTGTGAATGTCCTGCGTCCCGCAAATAAAACGCACCGAGGACATGCCGTAGCCGTGGGTTTGCAGGGCCTGCTGCGCGGCATGTGTCAAACGCGGATCGTCGGACAGCCCCAGGTAGTTGTTGGAGCAGAAGTTCAATACCTCTTCCCCGGTTTGCAGGCGGAGGGCGGGGCCTTGGGGGGTTGTGATTACGCGTTCGTGTTTGTAGAGACCGTCTTGCCGGATTTGGTTCAAGGCGTCGGTCAGGTAGTCTTTAAATTTCCCGTACATAATTTATGATTTGTATAATTGGTTATTTCAGGTATTTCAGGCGGAGGCTGTTGGCGACCACGGCCACGGAGCTAAGGGCCATGGCGGCGCCGGCCAGCATGGGATTGAGCAGCAATCCCCAGGAAGGATAGAGCGCCCCGGCAGCCAGGGGTATGCCCGTGAGATTGAAGAGAAAGGCCCAGAACAGGTTCTGGCGGATAACCCCAAGCGTCTGCCGCGAGAGGCGAATGGCAAGGGGCAAAAGCGAAAGGTCGGAATGCATCAGTGTCACCTGGGCCACATCCATGGCCACGTCCGTCCCCCGGCCCATGGCGATGCCGACCTCGGCCCGGGCCAGGGCCTGCGAATCGTTGATGCCATCGCCCACCATGGCGACTTTCTTACCCGTGGCTTGCAGGGCGCGGATGTATTGTTCTTTCTCCTGGGGCAGGACTTCGGCCCGAACCGAAGAAATGCCCAGGGCCTTGGCCACGGCGGCGGTGGCCTGCGTGGAATCGCCGCTGAGCAGATGCACCTCGATCCCCTCGCCCCGCAAAGCCTCCAGGGCCGGGCCGGAGGAGGGCCGGAGGCTGTCGGCGAGGGCGATGGCCGCCAGCAACCGGGTATCGCTCCCGTAATACAGGATGTTGTATCCGCACGCATTCCATTGCGTGACCCGCTGTTTCACGGGCTCCGGGATGCGGGCGCGGAAGCTTTCCCGCAGGGCGCCGTTGCCCACCCAGAAGGTCTGGCCGGAGGCTTTGAGGCAGAGACCGCGTCCCGTAAGGCTTTGGAAATGATCCAGGGGGATGAACGAGGCGCCGGAGTGTCGCATCCACCGGAGCACGGCCGAGGCCAGGGGATGTTCCGACTTCGTTTCCGCCGTAAAGAGGACGTCTATGTAGCGCACCCGCGGCGGGGAGAGCCAGTAGGCGTCTTTCACCTCCGGGACTCCCAGGGTGAGCGTACCGGTTTTGTCCAGCACGAGGGTGTCCACCTTGCAGAGGTTTTCCAGGGCGGCGGCGTTTCTTATAAGGATACGCTGTTCGGCGGCTTTGCCCATGCCCGCCATCAGGGCGGCGGGGGTGGCCAGGCCCAGGGCGCAGGGGCAGGCAATCACCAGGACGGAAACAGCCGAGAGCAACCCCAGGGGCCAAAGCGCCACGCCCCCCGCCACCAGCCAAATCCCCAGGGTGAGCAAAGACACGCCCAGGACAAGGGGCACAAACACCGCGCTGATCCTGTCCGCCAGCCGTTGCACGGGGGCTTTGCCGGCCAGGGCGTCCTGTACGGCCCGGAGGATTTGCCCCAGGCGGGTGGCTTCCCCCACGTCGAGGGTTTGCAGGACAAAGGCGCCCGTTTGGTTGATCGTCCCGGCAAAAACCTTGTCGCCGGGCTTTTTCTCCACCGGGATCGCCTCCCCGCTCAACATGCTTTCGTTCACCCAGGAGGTCCCGCTGTGAAGAAGGCCGTCCACGGGGATTTTCTCCCCGGGCCGTATCTGGAGAAGATCCCCCGGTAGCAATTCCCCGGAGGGAATTTCCTCCGGACCCTGGGGGCCGAGGCGGCAGGCGGTCACGGGCTGCAGGCGCATCAGGCCCCGAATGGCCGAGGCCGCGCTGTGGCCGGAGCGTGTTTCCAGCAATTTCCCCGTAAGGACAAAGGTCACGATCAGGCCCGCCGATTCGTAATACACCGCGCCTTCGACACCCGAAGCGGCACAAAAGCCGGGGAAAAGGGTGTTGAACAAACTCAAAAGAAACGATACCGAGCAACTGAGCGCAATCAACGTATCCATGGTGGGATAACCCCTCAGGGCCTGCCGCAGCCCGTTCGCAAAAAAGGAACGGCCGCAGCCCGCCAGGATACCCAGGGAAAGGACCGTCATCAGGGCTTCGGCCCCTTCAAAGCGCATCCCCCCCATGCCGATCGCCAAAAGGGGAAGGGCCAAAGCCCAGGCCGCAAGGGTTTTTCGTTTCAGCTGCCGGTAGCTTTGTCGATCCGCCGCCTCCTTGGCCGCAAGGGGGGAGCTGTAGCCCGTTGCCAAGCGATAGCCCGCCGCCTCCACCGCCTTTTTAAGCGCGTCCAGGGGGGCAGGCTCCGTCCGGCAAACCACGGTCATGAGGCCTGAGGCGAAATTCACCGTCGCCGATTCCACCCCGGGCAATTCCCTTGCGAGGCGCTCCAGGCGGACGGCGCAGGCGGCGCATCCCATCCCCAGGACCGGGATTCTATGTGTTGTATAATGCTTGTTCATAGTTGCAAATGTACGACAAAAAACCCGCTTCAGCGAACCCCGACCGGGGCAAGACACACGGAGTTTTTGGAGCCTCTTGCACCGCACTGGGCAAGGCTGACGGAGTTTTCCGAGCCTCTTGCACCACACTGGGCAAGGCTGACGGAGTTTTCCGGCAAGCTTGCCCACACTGGGCAAGGCTGACGGAGTTTTCCGGCAGGCTTGCCACAAAAAAGGCAAGGTCCCCGGAGTTTTCCGGCAGGTTTGCCACAAAAAAGGCAAGGCTGACGGAGTTTTCCGGCAGGTTTGCCCAGTGTGGGCAAGGCTGACGGAGTTTTCCGGCAAGCTTGCCCAGTGGGAGGCAAGAGGCTCCGAAAACAAAAAACCCCGCGCCCCACACTGGGCAAGAGGCCCGACGGGGGGACGGGACAAAAACACTACCTTTGCCCCACATACCCATTTCCGGTAAATACAAAACACGCATGGAACAACCGATTCGGAAAGATAAAATACTGCTTGCCACCTCCCGGGTCAGCGCCCTGGGCAACGCCCTCCTTTCTGTCGCCAAAATCCTCACGGGCTGCCTCGCCGGAAGCCTCGCCGTCCTGAGCGACGGCATCGACTCGGCAACCGATGTGCTCATCTCCCTTGTCATGATCTTCACGGCGCGCATCATGCAGCGGCCGCCCTCCGAAAAATATGTATACGGATACGAAAAAGCCGAAGGAATCGCCACCAAGATCCTCTCCCTGACGATTTTCTATGCCGGCGTACAGATGCTGATCTCCTCCCTGGAAAAAATCTTCTCCCACGAAACACGCTCGCTCCCGGAGCCTATGGCCGTGTATGTTACGGTCCTTTCCATCGCCGGGAAACTCGCCCTGGCACTCTATCAATACCGGCAGGGAAAACGCATCCGTAGCGCCCTTTTAATAGCAAACGCGAAAAATATGCGCAACGATGTGGTGATTTCCCTTGGCGTACTGCTTGGGCTGGGCTTCACCTTCGGCCTCGGACTGCCCGTAGCCGACGCGGTGACAAGCCTGGGGGTGAGCCTCTTTATCCTGCGCTCCTCGGTGGGGATCTTTCTCGAGGCCAACGTGGAACTCATGGACGGGGTAAGGGACGTCTCCATCTACCGGCGCATCTTCGAGGCCGTGGAAAAAGTGCCCGGAGCCTCCAATCCCCATCGCGTTCGCTCGCGCATGATAGGCAACCTCTACATGATTGACCTCGACGTGGAAGCCGACGGGAATATCACACTCCAGGAGGCGCACAACATCGCCGACGAGGTGGAAAAACGCATCAAGGAAGCCGTCGAAAACGTATACGACATCGTCGTGCATGTCGAACCCGCCGGGAAACATCATCCCACCGAGAAATTCGGCCTCAATAAAACCATGATCCCCTAAGGCGCGCACCCCTTAGACGCCCTTGAGCGACAACAACACCCGCCTCCGGGGCAAATCCACGCCCAAGACCCGAACCCGTAGCACCTGACCCAGGGAAACAAGCGAGCGGGGATCCGCCACGAAATGTTCCGACATCTCGGAAATATGCACCAGGCCGTTCTCCTTGATGCCGATGTCTACAAAACAGCCGAAGTTCGTGACATTGGTCACCACCCCGGGCAACACATACCCCACACGCAAATCCTCCATACGACGCACCAGGGAGTCAAACGCAAAAACCCTGATCCCCCGCCGGGGATCGCGACCCGGACGCTCCAACTCCTCCAACACATCCAGCAGCGTGGGCATCCCCCGATCCCCGGTAACATACTTCGACAAATCCGGACGCACCGCAAGCTTCCGACCCACAAGCTCCGAAAGCGGACAGCCCAAATCACGCGCCAAAGCCTCCGCCACCCAATAACTCTCGGGATGCACCGCCGAATTATCCAGGGGATTCTCCCCATGGGGGATGCGCAAAAAACCCGCGCACTGCTCAAACGACTTCTTCCCCAGGCGCGGCACCCGCAACAACTCCCGGCGATTGCGAAACGGACCGTTGGCCGAACGGTAATCCACAATATTCCGCGCCAGGGCCGGACCCAGGCCGGATACGTAGGTCAGCAAATGCTTGCCGGCCGTATTCACATCAACGCCAACGGCATTCACGCAGCTCTCCACGGTCTGCTCCAAACTCCGGCGCAACAACCCCCGGTCGACATCGTGCTGGTATTGGCCCACGCCCATGCTTTCCGGATCAATCTTCACCAGCTCCGCCAGCGGATCCATCAGCCTGCGGCCAATGCTCACCGCACTCCTTACCGTCAAATCCAAGTCCGGAAACTCCTCCCGGGCAAGAGCCGAAGCCGAATAAACGGACGCGCCGCTCTCGCTCACCATGAAAATCCGCACACTCCCCCCCAAACGCATCCCGCGGATAAATTCCTCCGTCTCCCTCCCGCCCGTGGCGTTGCCCACGGCTATCGCATCCAGGGCATACGAAGACACCAAATGGGCCACCCTGGCGGCTGCTTCTATCCGTTCGTTGCGAGGCGGATGCGGATAGATCGTCTCGTTGTGCAGCAAATCCCCCTGCGCATCCAGGCAAACCAGCTTGCAGCCCGAGCGATAACCGGGATCAATCCCCAATACCCGCTTCCGCCCCAAAGGAGGAGCCAAAAGCAACTGACGCAAATTGTCGGCAAACACCCGAATCGCCTCCCGATCCGCCCGGCCCTTGCTGAGAGCGGCATACTCGGTCTCAATGCCGGGACACAGCAGACGCTTGAAGGCGTCCTCCACCGCCTCGGATACCTGCTCCGAAAAAACATTCCGTCCGGTCACAAAATGCTGCTTCAAGCCGGCCAGGCATCGCTCCGCGTCCGGGGAAATGCGCACACGCAGGATACCCTCCGATTCGCCACGCCTCAAAGCCAGCAGCCGATGCGAAGAACAACGCTTCAAGGGTTCCGAGAAGTTAAAATAGTCGCGGTATTTGGCTCCTTCCTCCTCCTTGCCTTTCACCACCCCGGAGGAAATCACCGCCCCACGCTCAAAAGCCTGACGAACCATCCGGCGAGCCTCCTCGCTCTCGCTCACCCATTCGGCAAGAATATCCCTGGCGCCCTGCAAGGCGTCCCTTTCGCTCGCCACCTCCCCGCCGAGAAAATCCCGCACGCTTTCGCCCAAATCCCCCTCCCCCTGCCGCCAAAGCCTGCCGGCCAAAGGTTCCAACCCCCTCCGGCGAGCCAACTCCGCCCGCGTCACACGCTTGGGCTTATACGGAAGGTAAATGTCCTCCAAAACCCGGCTGTCCCACGAAGCCTCGATGCGTTGCCGTATCGAATCCGTTAACAGACCCTGCTCCGCAATGGAGGCCAGAATGACGTCCTTGCGTCCGGCTATCTCCGTGAACTTGTTCAGCCTGTCGCTGATATGGCCGACCTGGACCTCATCAAGCCCCCCGGTCATTTCCTTCCGGTAACGGCTGATAAAAGGAATCGTCGCCCCCTCTCGCAGCAACTCAACCGTATGCCCGACCTGACGCACCGGAAGATCCACACTGTTTGCTATAAGGGAATAAAAAACGGTTGTCGTTGTTGTCATCGTTCGCATTATTTAGTCTCCAAACTTAACGAAAAAACTTCGCCCGCAACATGCAGGCAAAAAACACAGAAAAAGATTTAGCCGAAAATTCCAATAAAAATTGTTCAATTCAAAAAACAACCTATCTTTGCAGCCGTGAACCGCAAAAGGTGCCATAGCTCAGTTGGTAGAGCAAAGGACTGAAAATCCTTGTGTCCCCGGTTCGATTCCTGGTGGCACCACTTTTAGAGAAAGCAAAAAGAAGTAAAACCCCGAAAGTCATTGATTTTCGGGGTTTTAAATTTTAAAGCGAAAAGCAAAACGAGGCGGAATACGGAAGTTGGAGTGGCGGAATCGGTGATTTTTTTTGAGACTATGGAAAATAATCACCAATTGGATTCTAATTCGCTGTTGTACTGTGTTTTGCATAGTGAGTTCTTGGGCTTGTTTCCTTAATTTTACAACCTAAAAAATAAAGGAAATTATGAGACGAGATTCATTTGGAATCCTGTTCTTCTTAAAGAAGAACCAATTGCTCAAAAACGGCGATGCGCCTGTGAGCATGAGAATTACGGTGAACGGGCAACGCGAAGAAGTCCGCACCAAGAAAAGTATCAATCCTGCCTTGTGGAATCAGGCAAAGGAATGTTCGAGGGGAAGGGACAAAAAGTCTCGCGACCTGAATGAGTACATCGAATCGGCAAAAATCCGGGTATCACAACTGTTCAACGAGATGGAACAGGCAGGGAAAGTGATTACCGCCGAAATCCTGATTCGCCGGTTTTTCGGGAAAGACGATGAAAACTGCAAAACATTGTTATGCGTTTTCAAAGAACACAACGAGCAATGCCGGCAACTTATCGGGATTGATTATGAAGACATCACCGTCCGGCGCTATGAATGTTGCGCCCGCTATCTGGGCGAATTAATCAAGGGAAAGTACTTTCAGGACGATTTGCTGCTGAAAGAAATAAACGGCGAGTTTGTCCGCAGTTTTGAGTTCTTTATGAAAACGAGCAAGCATTGCCAGCAAAACACCGTTATTCGATACATGAAATGCTTCAAAAAGATTATCAATCTGGCGATTGCCAACGAATGGATAAGTCATAATCCGTTTGCCGGCGTCAAGTTTCATGAAGTCGAAGTGAATAAGGAGTTTTTGACGATGGAAGAAATCAATGCTATTGCTGTAAAAGAATTTCATATACCACGATTGGAAATTGTGAGAGATGTTTTTCTGTTTTGTTGCATGACCGGTTTGGCGTTTATTGATGTGTATAATTTGCGGGAAGGACATATCGTCAGAGATAATAGCGGCGCGATGTGGATTCGCAAAACTCGCGAAAAAACGAATAATATGTGTAATATTCCGCTGTTATCGCTTCCTAAACAAATTCTCGAAAAATATGCCGATAATCCGCATTGTCTTGAAAAAGGCGTTTTGTTGCCGGTAATGTGTAATCAAAAGATGAACAGTTATTTGAAAGAAACCCAAGCAGTTTAGAAGAGGCAAAGCAAAAGAAGGTAACATGAACGAAATCAGCGCATTATATGATTGGTGATTTTGAACAAAATGGGAGAAAACGCATAAAAAAGCAAAGTTGG
>JAITKB010000026.1 GCA_031278605.1 Tannerellaceae bacterium | reverse complement strand
TACAGAAGGCTCAGCAAAGATTATGAAGTAGATACGGAATCATCACAGACCATGATATACATGGCAATGATACAGATCATGATCAATAGAATTAAGTAAATGGTAAATCAAAACAGTTTCTTAATTTGGTGAACTACTTAAAGTAAATTATGCGCTACCATAATTGGTGTTGACAATTATGATCATCCTGATTATATACTTTCCTCCCATGCCTGACTCTATTGAGTTTAGCGCTTGTTGAATATGGATGGAGTTATAATAATGGGATTAGTGATACTGTTCAGACACGACAAAGATAGAAGGAGTTGCTCTTTGGTATAAGTTAGAAAATGTGTTCGGCAAAATCATGATAAATACTCAGGCGACCCGTAGAAAACTTGATGTGATGTGTTATTTGCCGGCAGATTGAAAATTCTCTTAACGGTATCTTGTCTGCTATATTGTTAAAAATGAGTGTGATAAATATGAATACGACAAATTTGAGTAAAGTATTGAACGACATGTTGTATCAGACCATATCTAATTTCAGGCACATTACTTTTCAATCAAGACTTTGGAGTGGACTAACTAAGGAATGATTACGAAATTTTTCAATGAGAACCTCTGAAAACCTCAAACTCGGTGTTACGTTCTGTCAATAAAATGCTCAGTTACTTCAGCAAACTCCGCTTTTGCCTCTGTCACAAGCCTTAATTTTTATTTTTTTAGAGGTTCTCCAATGTTAATTATCTTTTTTAGAAAAAATAGTTGCGTGAATTATTTTTTTTCCTTTACTTTGCGCCTAGATTGTGAGATAGTAATAAGTTATAGCATAAAAAAACAAGATACAGAGATGTCTAAAATTTGTCAGATTACCGGAAAAAAAGCAATGGTTGGCAATAACGTTTCGCATTCGAATAAGCGGACGAAACGTAAGTTCAATGTCAACTTGTTTACAAAGAAGTTCTATTGGGTAGAACAAGATGCTTGGATCAGCCTGAATATTTCAGCTGCTGGTTTGCGCATAATCAATAAAGTAGGTTTGGATACCGCTATCAGATGTGCAGTAGAAAAAGGATATTTAAACACTTAATCTGTTTGGGAGAAAATAGACAATGGCAAAAAAAGCAAAAGGCAATAGAATTCAGGTTATTCTGGAATGCACCGAACATAAAGAAAGCGGCATGCCCGGCACTTCAAGGTATATTACCACTAAAAACAGAAAGAATACTACTCAGCGTATGGAATTGAAAAAATACAATCCCATACTGAAACGGATGACAGTACATAAAGAAATTAAGTAATAGGAGATTAAACAATGGCAAAAAAAGCAGTCGCATCATTTAAAAAAGGCGAAGGTCGTACCTATTCAAGGGTTATAAAGATGGTAAAGTCTCCAAAAACAGGAGCATACATCTTTCAAGAAGAAATGGTACCTAACGAAGCTGTAAAAGACTTCTTCGCGAAATAAAGAATAATATTTACATGCGTAAATAGAGAAAGAAGAAACCGTATTGCAAAGACGGATTTTCTTCTTTTTTGTGGTACTACAACCATGACAAATTCTAAGTCTCCTGCAAATACCCTAAGAGTTAATTTGTCCAAGTTTAATGCTTGTAAGTATTCAAAAGGCCGTTTTTTAATCCTGCTCTCTGGATAAATTATGCTTACCTTTGCTGTAAATAAAGGAGCATGAAGTTTGAAATAGAATATAATGACATACATTCAAATGCAAGAGCAGGCTTAATTACTACCGGACATGGTGTAATAGAAACTCCTTTCTTTATGCCTGTTGGAACACAAGGAGCGGTTAAGGCTGTACATATAAGAGAGTTGAAAGACGATATTAAAGCAAAAATTATATTAGGAAATACCTATCATCTCTACTTGCGTCCTGGAATAGCTTTGTTAGAAAGAATAGGAGGACTACATAGATTCAATGGATGGGACGGACCGATTTTGACCGACAGTGGAGGCTATCAGGTATTTTCACTCTCTAAAAACCGCAAACTAAGAAAAGACGGTGCAGAGTTTCGTTCGCATATTGATGGTTCAAAACACATTTTCACTCCCGAAAAAATAGTAGATATCCAACGTTCCATCGGAGCAGATATTATCATGGCTTTTGATGAATGTTGCCCCGGTGATGCCAATTATGGATACGCCGAGAATTCGCTCCAATTGACCGAACAATGGTTAGATCGTTGTTTGGACAGGATGAATAGTACAGAACCTTTATACGGATACAAGCAAAGTCTTTTCCCCATTGTGCAAGGCTGTGTATATACCGATTTACGGAAGCGTGCCTCCGAGTATGTTGCAAGTAAAAATGCCGACGGGAATGCTATCGGCGGCTTGGCTGTAGGTGAACCCACTGAGAAAATGTATGAAATGATAGAAGTGACAAATGCCATCCTTCCCAAAGACAAACCTCGTTACCTAATGGGGGTGGGAACACCCGTCAATTTATTGGAATCCATTGCGAGAGGAGTGGATATGTTTGATTGTATTATGCCCACCCGAAATGGACGTAACGGGCAATTGTTTACCCGGCACGGCACGATAAATATCCGCAATCGGAAATGGAAAGACGATTTTTCGCCTATTGATACAGAAGCCTATTCCTTTGTAGACACCTCATACAATAAAGCTTATTTATATCATTTAATGAAAGCGGACGAGATATTAGCACTTCAAATTGCATCGATTCATAATCTGGCTTTCTATCTTTGGCTGATGAAAGAGGCGCGTAGACATATCATTGCCGGCGATTTTACAATATGGAAAAGCGAAAGTATACGGCAATTATCAAACCGTTTATAAAAAATGAACAAATACGGACTAAAACGAATAGATCTGTATATTCTTAAGAAATTCTTGGGAACGTATATTTTTGCCATTATTCTGATTATCTCTATTTCGGTCGTATTTGATATTAACGAAAAAATTGACAAATTCCTAAAACCGGAAGTAACTCTGAAAGAGATAGTATTCGACTATTATATGAATTTTATTCCATATTTCGCTAATTTATTCAGTCCATTATTTACGTTTATTGCCGTTATCTTTTTCACATCCAAATTAGCAGATAATTCCGAAATTATTGCACTGCTGTCTAACGGGGTGAGTTTTCGTCGCTTGATGCTGCCCTATTGGATTTCAGCCTCTATCATAGCACTTGCAACCTTTCTGTTAAATGCTTTTATCATACCCCCTGCCAATGTGTCACGAATTAATTTCCAGAATAAATACCTCCGAAATCGTGCAGTGGAATATGTGCGCAACTTGCAGCTTGAAGTAGAACCGGGCGTTATTGCTTATTTTGACCGTTATGATGACAAATCACGGATGGGATATCACTTTTCTCTGGAGTATTTTGTAGATAAAAAACTTATATCCCGCCTGACATCTAATTCTATCAAATATGACACATTATATAATTGGACTATTGTAGACTATATGATTCGAGACTTCGACGGGATGTATGAACATGTCAGTAGCGGCAGTCGTAAAGACACTACGCTAACGATTGTACCTTCCGATTTTCTTATATCAGTGGATGATTGTGAAACAATGACTACCCCTCATTTAGCTACTTATATCAACCGGCAAAAGAAACGGGGGATTGGAAATATTCAAATGTTTGAAATTGAGTATCACAAACGCTTTGCAGCTATCATGGCTGCTTTTATATTAACAAGTATCGGGGCTTCTTTATCTTCGAGAAAAATTAAGGGGGGAATGGGACTACACATTGGAATAGGGATTGGGCTTAGCTTTTCATATATTCTGTTTACTACTATAACTTCTACTTTTGCTATCAACGGCTACGTAAGTCCAATGGTTGCAGCTTGGATACCTAATATCTTATATACGTTCATTGCTGTTTATTTATATAGTAAAGCACCTAATTAATAAAGAGGCTGCCCGATACTTTAGGGACAGCCTCTATTCATACTTCATCAAAATCTATTCTCCACTAATTTCCAATCTACAATTCTCCACAACTCTTTCAAATGATCGGCGCGGCGGTTCTGGTAATCCAAATAATAAGCATGTTCCCAAACATCGAATCCTAAAAGCGGAACTAAGTTTTTGGTAATGGGATTGCCAGCATTTACTTCTTTCGTGATTAACAGTTTCCCGTCTTTATCTTTCGCCAACCAAACCCATCCTGAACCAAAGAGGCTAACTCCTTCTGTTTCAAATTCTTTTCGAAAATTCTCGAATGAATCCCAGACTGCATTAATGGCAGTAGCTAGCTTACCGGAAGGATCTCCTCCTCCATTTGGTGAAAACTGGGTAAAATACAGGTTGTGATTCAGAATCTGCCCTGCATTATTGAATATTCCACCTTCCGACTCTTTCACAATGGTTTCAAGATCGGCATTTTCGAACTTCGTCCCAGGGATAAGGTTGTTCAGGTTATTCACATAAGCCTGAAGGTGTTTCCCGTGATGGAACTCAATGGTTTGCTTACTAAGCACCGGCTCTAAGGCATCGGTGGCATACGATAATTTAACTAATTCAAACTTCAT
Source organism: Tannerellaceae bacterium (assembly GCA_031278605.1). Classification (GTDB taxonomy): domain Bacteria; phylum Bacteroidota; class Bacteroidia; order Bacteroidales; family Tannerellaceae; genus DFXE01. Next base: position 15,418 of record JAITKB010000026.1, on the reverse strand, counting down.
AACATTTTCATTTTTATTCGTTATAGTATTAATTTGTAATACTGAATATAAAACTTAAAATTACTGCTATCATAATTTAGTAGATAATTAATACACTCCATATTTCCAACAAATATAAGGATATGTTTGTTTTTCATTTCCCAAAATAACTGAAAATTTTATCTATTGAAATATAGATATTATCAAATTAGTTTCTAATTTTGTGCCCTCAATATAATACATTATTAATTGGTAAACGTATTTCTCTAGATGACAAAAAAAATTGGTAATTTAATTCCGAACACCTTTTTTATTACAAAAGGAAGCGGTGAGTCCGATTTGGAAAAACATGCGGGTTCTTACCACATGGCTCTTTATGATGCCGGTATATCAGATTTTAATATTATGACGTACTCGTCCGTCATCCCTGCAACAGCGCATCTGGTAACAATGGACGAGATTGATTTGCCTCCATTTGGTTCGGAACTGAAAACAATTATGGCTATGTCACACGGATATCAGGATGAGTTTGTTTCTGCCGGAGTGGTTTATGCCTGGATGTATAAAGATGAAAATTTCGATGACAAAGTAGGAGGATTAGTTTGCGAAGTAAGCGGACGCTATCGCATTGAAGAATTGGAGTCACGCCTGATTCGTGTAATCAACGACCTTCATCAAAAAACATACGGTAAATATTATTTGGGAGAACTTAACTTTATTACCGAAGGTATTACAATTGAAAAAAGGTATGGAACGGCCATTGCTGCTCTATGCTTCCTTGATTTCCTGATGCCGGAGCTATGAAAAAAATCATTAATCCGTGGAAAGGAGTAGAAGGTTATTTGTGTTTTGCCTGTTCGCCCGACAATCCGTCGGGGCTACACATGGAATTTTACGAGGAAGAAGATGACATTGTTTCTTTATGGAAACCAACGAACTATCAACAAGGATGGCTCAATATCTTGCATGGCGGCATACAATGTACGCTGATGGACGAATTAGCGGCTTGGGTTATTTTGAAAAAACTCCAGACAACAGGTGTCACCTCGAAAATAGAAACAAAATTCATCAAATCTATCGCTACCGAAGAACCCTTACTGACAATCCGTGGACGCATAAAAGACAAAAAACGAAACATCGTTTTTGTTGACACCGAAATATATAACTCTGCTGGAGAATTATGCTCACGCGCTGAAGTCATTTATGCTGTTGTGTCACCCGAACGCGCCCGCGAATCCTTTTTCTTCAGTGGTTGCCAAACAGAGGAATAACCCATTATTTTCAAAAATAAATATTCTAAACTAATTTTTATTTTAAGTAGGAAAAACTTGTATAATCAATAAATACATATAACTTTGCAGCCGCTAATACAAACAGCTTAAATTAATTATTCAAACATGGCAACAAAAATCAGATTGCAAAGATTCGGTCGGAAAGGTTATGCCTTTTACCAGATCGTAGTCGCAGACAGCAGGGCTCCACGGGATGGAAGATTTATTGAAAGGGTAGGTTCTTATAATCCGAACACTAATCCTGCTACAATAGATTTGAATTTCGACAGAGCGTTGTATTGGTTGCAAGTAGGTGCACAGCCTACCGATACCACCCGTAATATCCTTTCTCGTGAAGGCGTTTTGTTAAAAAAACATTTACTGGAAGGCGTAAAGAAAGGCGCTTTTGATGAAGCTGAGGTAGAAACAAAATTCCAAACTTGGTTAAAAACCAAACAGATCGCTGATCAAACACAGAAAGACAAAGAGCGCGAAAACGATAGAGCTGCCTCGAAAGCACGTTTGGAAGCCGAAAAGGAAGTGAATAAAGCAAAAGCTCAGGAAGTAGCTAAAAAGAAAGCTGAGCAAAACGCCGCTGCACAACAACAAGTAGCAGAAACACTTGCAGAAACACCTGCCGCAGAAACTGCTGTGGAAACACCTGCGGAATAAAAATCAGCTACAAATATTTAGAAGTTCCCTTTAATCAAAGAGGCTGTTTCCGAAAAAGATAGCCTCTTCTTTTATATATAAAACCAATGAAAAGACTACATGAACTTTTGGCATTTCCTGCTGATAGCGACTTCCAAAGCAAAGCGAAAGATTTAATGTTGAATTTCCGGATCGAAAAAACATCCGGAGGAAGGAAGACGTATTATTATATAAATGAAATAGAACTTTACTATTATAGCAAAGAACACCCGGACGAAAGTGTGCATCCGCATTTCTATAAGGACAAAGGGTTGTTCAGAACACATTTCAGTGGAGTAGATATAACCTTTAAATCCAATTGGGAAGGATACGAAGAAGCAATCAGGAATCAATTTAAAAAAGCCGACCATAACCCATGGGTAGATATTAATGTGATAAGAAGTATCTTGAACGCAAATCCCGCCATTCAATATGGAGGCTTGTTGATTCGTGAAATAGAAGAAGAGGGGAGTAAATACCCTGTCAAAGGTCCCTGGCGCGTTCTGTGTGAATTATTTTATATGGGTGATGCAAACGATATTCGCCTCGAACTTACAGAAAATCCTAATCCAAGAAACGAAAACGATTACCAACCTGTAACTCCTAAGCCAAGGAAAAACTTAGGGAAAAACGCCCGGATGTTTCGCGATGAAAAATTTAATTTCTCTCTGAAAAAGAAATAATTGGCAAAATGTTTGATGTGAGGATCGACATGTAAAAAACTACGCATTTTCGTTAAAAAGAAAGAGATGTTTTGGAAACTTAAAAGCTTCACACCTACCTTTGCGCCCGTCTGTGATAAATAGAATGCTTTAGAGAAAGTATGATGTTATCATATCCTGAAAATCAGGCGCCGGAATATAGAACATAAGTTTATACCTTATTCCGGTTATGTTTAACGTAAATATTACATTATGAAGGTAAAAACTTGTATTCTCGTGGGAACGACTGTCTTGTTGTACATATCGGCCGCATCGAAAGATGCGAATACCGAAGGGTTATCTCCCGGCGATCGCGCTCCGAGAATAAAGTCTTTAGGGAATGAAAGAGATTTCAATTTCCGCAATCATTCGAACTGTTACACTTTGCTGAATTTCTGGGCAACATACGATGCTGAATCCAGAGTACGTAACATTAAGCTATCGAATGAGGCAGGTAAAATCAGTAGTAGTAAAATTGCATTGTTTTCCATTTCTTTGGACGAGAGCGAATCTGTTTTTTCGGAAACTATACGGATAGATAAATTGGACAAGACAGGGCAGTTTCACGAAAAGGATGGAAAAAACTCGAAGTTATATCGCACATATAACTTAAAGAAAGGATTCAGTAATTTTCTTATTGATGAGAAAGGGGTTATCGTAGCGAAGAACATAACGCCGGATGAATTGGCAAAGATTGATTGATTGGATAATGAATCAACAAGAAATGAACGGGCCGGATTTAGATAATCCGGCCCGTTCTGTTTTTTATCGTAAGGCTTCTACTTCGTTTGTGTGTAAAGGGATTTTTTTCCCTAAGAGGCGAGATCCTGTTTCGGTAATCAGGTAATCTTCTTCGTTGCGGATGCCGCTGAAGTCTTTATATGTAGCTACTTTTTCGTAGTTGATAAATTCGGCAAACTCCTGTCGGCTTCTCCATAAATCAATCAATTCGGGGATGAAATAGATACCCGGTTCGATGGTCAGAACAAAGCCGGGTTCCAATTTACGTCCCAAACGAAGAGACTTGCGTCCGAACTGTGTGCTTTTGGGACGTCCGTCGTATCCCACATACACTTCCCCCAGATTCTCCATATCATGTACGTCTAAACCCATCATGTGCCCCAAGCCGCAGGGGAAGAAAAGAGCGTGAGCGCCTGCCCGGACTGCTTCCGAGGGATCTCCTTTTACAAACCCCAGGTCTTTTAATCCCTCCATGATCACCCGTGCCGAGAGGTCGTACACTTCTTCAAACAGGATTCCCGGACGGATAGCGTTTACTGCCGCTTCGTGCGAGGCGACGGCTATATCGTATATTTCCTTCTGCCGTGTTGTAAACTGTGAATCGGCGGGAATGGTAGACGACATATCACCGGCATAGCCCATTTCTGTTTCGGCGCCGGCATCCAGCAACAACATATCGCCGCTCTTAATCAGGTTTCCGTGATAATGATTATGAAGTGTTTGGCCGTTGATGGTGGCAATGATGGGGAAGGAAAGTTGATAATTGTTGGAATAGGCTACTTCGGCTACGGCGGCGGCCACTTCGCTTTCCCTTATGCCCGGGCGAACCATGCGCATGGCGGTTAGGTGCATATCGGCTGTTACGATGCATGCTTTGTCTATTTCCGCTATTTCTTCGGCGCTTTTGTAGTTGCGTTGGTTTACAACTCCCAGGATGAAGGGGAGGGATGGTTTTTCCGCTCCCGGATAGATGTCCAACCAGGTAAGCAATTTCACCTGATGTTCGGCGCGGTAGACAGGCAGATAATGGATGGTTTGTTTTCCTTGGACGGCGCTTTTGAGGTAATCGGCAATGGCGGCGGAGGGACGGATGTCGGTGATGCCTGCGTTTTCTCCTTTTTCCCTCAGGGTAGGCTGGATGCCCATCCATACGATGGCATCCATGGTAAGTTCGTCGCCAAAGATAATTTCCTTGTCATGGTCTATGTCTATTACTGCGTTCAGGCCGGCATAGGCTAGTCCGAAGAAATACAAAAAGGTAGAGTCCTGCCGGAAGTGATAGGTATTGTCGGCATAATTCATTCCGGACTCGTTATTGCCCAAAAACAACAGCAAACCGGACCCTGTGGTCTGCTTCAGCTTAGCCCTGCGGGCCGTATAAATTTCTTTCCTAAACATAAGAAATTGTTATTTAATTTATAAAAAGATATTTTGCTCAAAAATCAGGAGGTTAAAGCGGGTTGTTGCCTGTTCGTTCTCCACTTCTATAACAAATTGGAGGCTAATTCAGCCAGCAGACTCCGTTCTCCTTTGATGAGATTGATATGGGCAAACAGTTCCTGTCCTTTCATTTTATCGATCATATAAGCGAGTCCGTTACTTTGCGCATCGAGGTAGGGGGAATCTATTTGCTGAATATCGCCGGTAAAAACCATTTTGGTTCCTTCGCCGGCGCGGGTGATAATGGTTTTCACTTCGTGCGGGGTGAGGTTCTGGGCTTCGTCAATGATGCAGAATGTTTCGGACAGACTTCTCCCGCGGATAAAGGCCAAGGCTTCGATCATCAGTTGGTTGTTTTTCTGCCATTCGTCAATCCGGCGCACGTCGGGGCTGTTGGGTGCGAACTGTGCTTTGATCACGTTCAGGTTATCAAAGAGGGGTTGCATATAGGGCGCTATTTTCTGCTTTTCGTCTCCCGGCAGGAAGCCGATGTCTTTATTGGCCAACGACACAATGGGACGTGCCAGCAATATTTGCTTATAGGTGTCGATTTGTTTCAGCGCCGAGGCCAGCGCCACGAGGGTTTTTCCTGTTCCGGCTTTTCCTGTGATTCCTATTAGTTTCACGTTGGGATCGTTCAGGACTTCAAAGGCAAAGGACTGTTCGGCATTACGGGGTTGTATGCCGTAATTGGAGGTTTTTTCCACCTTTTTCACCTTGTTGGCGTAGGGGTTGTAGCGGGCCAGGATGGAGTTTCGTATACTTTTCAGGATAAAGCAATCATTGGGTTTGAGGATTGTTTTCAATCCGAGTTGACTGAGTTCGATGCCGTCTGTCTGCCCGTACATCCGGTCGATGATTTCCGGGTCGATGTATTCGTAGGTCTCTTGTGCCCGGGCAAAGAGGTCGACATCAACCACCTTGTCGGTAATATAATCTTCCACTTCGATACCCAGGGATCGGGATTTCATCCTGAGGTTGATGTCTTTGGTCACCAGGATGGTGCGCATGGCGGGGTGTTTTTCGGCCACACTCATGGCGCACGACAGGATGCGATGGTCGGGGGTGCGTTCGGGGAAGGAGAGGGCGATTTTCTCCTGGTATTTATCGCCTGTTATGACATAGAGTGTGCCCAAACCGGGGCCGAGGGAGGCCCCTTTGAGGAAGAGGTCGTTGCTGGTGAGCGAATCGAGTTCGCGCACGAACTCGCGGGCATTGTAATTGATTTGTTCGCTTCCGCGCTTAAACTTATCCAGTTCTTCCAACACGACAATGGGGAGGAAGATGTCATTTTCCTGAAAGTTCTCAATGCATTTGTAATCGTGAAGGATCACGTTGGTGTCCAAAACAAAATTTTTCTTCACGCCTTTCTTTTTTATTCCCATGTTCAATTGTATTTATGCTTAACGTATCATCGCCAAAGATAAAACAGTTGCCGGATATTTGCGCGGTTTTTTCAGCAAATCTTTGCCAGGGTGGAATCAAACTCTCGGATCAGGTCGTCGACGTCTTCCAGGCCTGCCGAGATGCGTATCAATCCTTTGGAGATATGTGCTTTGGCAAGTTCTTCGTCGCTGAGCGCCCGGTGGGAGGTTTTGGCAGGGTAGGAGGTTGTGGTGGAAACGCCGGCCAGGCTGGGGGCGAATTGGATGCTGTCCAGGTGACGCAAGAGGGCGTAAGCCTGGGCTTCTCCTCCGACCAGATCAATGCTAAGCATCCCTCCGAAGAGGTTGTCGGAGAACAGGCGTTGCGCCACCTTGTGGGTAGGCGATGAGGGCAAGCCGGGATAATAAACCGTTTGCACGGCGGGATGCGTATGGAAGTATTGGGCCAGCGACAGGGCGTTGCGGGCATGTTGCCGGATGCGCAAATCCAGCGTGCGCAGGCTGCGGATGAGGAGCCAGGCGTCGAAGGGACTCAGCGTGGGACCCAGCAGCAGGCCGAAGGCGTAGATCTTTGCGAGGGTTTCTTTGTCGGCCACAACGATTCCGGCCGTCACATCGCTGTGTCCTCCGATGTATTTCGTGGCGCTGTACACCACCGTATCGGCTCCCAGGAGCAGAGGTCGGCAGATCACGGGTGTGGCAAAGGAATTGTCGACAATCAGTTTGGCGCCGTGTGCATGGGTCAGTTTTGCCAGGGCTTCCAGGTCTACGACTTCCATGATGGGGTTGGAGATGGTTTCCACGTAGACGATTCGGGTATTGGCTTGGAAGTAGGGGGAAAGGTCTTCGTTGACAACGTCGACGAAGGTTACGCCGACGCCGAAGCGTGCGAGTTCGTTTCCGATGAATTGGAAGCTGCCGCCGTAGAGCACGTGTGCGGCCAGGATATGGTCTCCGGCCTGTACCTGGGCGAGGATGCTGAGCGCGATGGCTCCCATGCCGGAGGCCCAGGCCAGGGCGCCTTCTCCTTCTTCGATGCCGCTCATGATTTCCCCCAGGGCGTCGTGCACGGGATTTCCGTTGCGGGTGTAGATATAGCCTTGGGCTTCCCCCCGGTAAACCCGGTCGAGGGATTCCACGTCGTCGAAGGCAAACACGGAGGTCATGGTAATGGGGATTGTTTTGCTTCTCGATACCGATTCTCCCGTGCGGTCGCCCAGGTGGACGAGGCGGGAGGAGAGTTTTTTGTGTTGATTCATTGTCTGTGCAGGATTTATGTTTGTTTCGGACAAAGGTATACATTCCCGCCGGCCATTTACCATCCGGGAATGGCTCCTTCCCCAAATTCCCTTTGTGCCGTTTCGATCACTTCCCGGCTTTGGTAGGCTTCCACGAAGTGTTTCACCCGCGGGTCGTTTTGGTTTTCTTCCCGGGCAACGATCAGGTTCACATGGGGTGAATTTTTATCCTCCACGATCAGTCCGTCGCGCAGGAAGAGTCCGCTCTTGGCGGCAAAATTATTGTTGATGACTGCCAGGCTTACCTGTCGGTCGTCCAGGGCGCGGGGGAGTTGCGGTCCTTCGAGTTCGAGGATCTTCAGCTTTCGGGGATTTTCCACCACATCCACCGGACGGGGCGTAAGGCCTTTCCCCGGCTTGAGGCGGATCAATCCGGCGCTTTCCAGCAGCAGCAGGGCGCGTCCGATGTTGGTGGCGTCGTTGGGTATCACAACGGAGCTACCGTGGCGGAGTTCCCCGATGTTTTTTATCTGCCTGGAATAGGCGGCCATGGGGTAGATAAACGTATGTCCCACCACGGCAAAGCGGTAACCGCGTGCGGCGGATTGTTCTTCCAGGAAGGGAAGGGTTTGAAACACATTGAGGTCGATATCTTTCTGGAAAAGGGCCGTATTGGGCATGATGTAATCGTTGAAGGCCACCAGTTCCACCCTCAGTCCGTATTTTTCTTTTGCCACGCGTTGCGCTTCCTGGGCAATCACGTATTCCGGTCCGGAGACAACGCCTACGCGGAGCGTGTGTGCGTGATCCCCGGTTGCCTTTCGGCACCCTGGCGAAAGCAGCAGGCCAAGGAGGAGGAGCGGCAGGAGGTTTTGTTTTTTATTTCTCATTTTATGTGGATTGATTAACTTCTGTGATCGGTTCTCCTGCAGAGGTAATTCCCTGCTGCCTGTATGGCAAAAACGAGCGCCACCAGCAGGGCGAGCACGAGATGCATGATCCCCCTGTCGTAGCCCACGTAGCCGTACTGATAACCTATCTGCCCCAATCCCCCGGCTCCCACGGCGCCTCCCATTGCGGAGTAGCCCACAAGGGTTATCAGGGTGATGGTTGCGCCATTCACTAAGGAAGGAAGGGCTTCGGGGATCAGCACCTTACGGATAATGGCCCAAGGGCCGGCGCCCATGGCCCGTGATGCTTCCACCAGGCCGGCGGGAATCTCCAGCAAGCTATTCTCCACCATGCGTGCGATAAACGGTGCGGCGCCCACGCTCAGGGGTACCAGTGCGGCAGTCATTCCGATGGACGTCCCCGCGATTATCCGCGTAAAGGGGATCATCCACACGATCAGGATCATGAAGGGGATGGCCCGAAACACGTTCACCACAGCCGAGAGGATGCTGTTCAGCACGGGATTTTCTCCCGTCTGTCCCCGGCGTGTCAGAAAGAGGACTACGCCCAGGGGAAGTCCCAGGACAAACCCCAGGAAGCCGGACACGAACGTCATGACGAGCGTTTCCCCTATGCCGTTCAAGAATAATTCCGACATTTTTAGATAAAGTAAGTCAGGTTGGTATACACGCCCTGTTCGACGAGGCGTCCTTCATGCAGCACGGCTACATCATCGCAGATGGCCTTGACGACTTCTTCCTGGTGGGTAATCAGCAGGATGGTGACGCCCAGGGTTTGGTTTATTTCCCTTAGAAGCGCCAGGATATGACGGGTTGTTGCGGGGTCGAGGGCGCTGGTTGCTTCGTCGCACAGCACGAGGCTCGGCCGGTTGGCCAGGGCGCGTGCGATGGCTACCCTTTGTTTTTGTCCGCCGGAGAGTTTGGCCGGATAGTCTTTGGCTTTGTTTTCGAGGCCCACCAGTTGCAGCAGTTCGTTCACGCGTTGCGTTCTTTCGCTGCGCGACATCCGGGTCAATTCGAGGGGGAAGGCCACGTTGTCCTGCACATTCCGTGAATTAAGGAGGTTAAAATGTTGAAAGATCATCCCTATATTCCGTCGTTCCACGGCGAGTTGTTTGTCGGAGAGCTTGGTCAGGCAAACGCCGTTGACCACGACTTCCCCGCATGTGGGGCGCTCCAGGAGGTTGACGCATCGGATCAGCGTACTTTTCCCTGCCCCTGAGGGTCCGGTTACTCCCATGATTTTTCCTTCGGGCACATGGAGGGAGACGTCATGCAGGGCGGTCGTAATTCGTTTTTTTTGTCGAAATTCCTTAGATATATGTTTCAGTTCTATCATATGAAAGGGTGAATTGATTGCCGCAAAACTAAAACAAGCCCAATCCCCCGAAAATACCCTCCCAAAGGTATTTTCACGGCCCAAACCCCATCCCCCCTCAACCCCCCAACAACCGCCTCGGAGCTTTACCTGTGGGGAATTGTCTGCCGGAAACTTGATTGGGACCTTTACTTATAGGGAATTGTCTGTCGGAAATTTGATTGGGACTTTTACTTATAGGGAATTGGGCGCCGGAAACTTGATTGGGAACTTTACCTGTGGGGAATGGGCTGTCGGAAATTTGATTGGGAACTTTACCTGTGGGGAATGGTCTGCCGGAAAACCGATTGGGAACTTTACCTGTGGGGAATGGGGTGCCGGAAAACCGATTGGGAACTTTACCTGTGGGGAATGGAGGGTGGGGGAAGTGATGCTGTGAAAGGGAGATAAGAAAATCGCCATCGCTCCAGGTTGGACCTGCGCAATGACGATTTTGTCACTTCCCATGAATTTCTCAATCAAAAACAGCTATGGACGGGAAGGATTTTATAAACTGTCGCCAAAGTCTTCCTTGAACTTCCGAATGAGACGCTCCGGCCAGTCGGAAACCGGCTCCAGACCCCCCATGAAAAAACGTAAGACCGGCGGCTCATACACAAAACGTAAGCCCCCAATCAAATGACGGTTCTCGTTGAGCCAGATCATGCGGTCGGCAACGTATTTGATTTGAGACAAAGTGAACACGCGGCGGGGAACCGCCAAACGCAACAACTCCATGTCGGCAAAGGTCTCCTTGCCCGCTTCGTCGCGTTGGTTCGAGATCGACCCCCGCTCCATCCCCCGAACCCCCGAAACTAAGAAAAAGGCCGCAGCCAAAGCCCCCGCAGGATACTGCGTCTGAGGAATGTGGGAGCAAACACGCATCGCATCCACATGGGCCCCAAGCACCCCCGCAGGAGTGACCATGGGAACGCCCCGGTCGGTGAGAGCGTTCACCAGATAGGCTATAAACTGAGGGCTTTGGCTGATCATCGTTTCGTCCAGCGTATCATACAAACCCACCGCCATGGATTCTATCTCGCGAACGGAAATCCCGCCGTAGGTAAGGAACCCCTCAAACAAGGGAACCAAAGCCTCCAACTCGCGGTATATCGTATGCGAATCGGTACAAATACCCCCACCGCGCGAAGAACTAAGCTTGCGGGCGGAAAAGTAGACAATGTCGCACAAACCCGTCATCAGGGCAAGGACCTCTTCCATGGAAGACCGGGCAAACTCCGGCTCACGCTGGAGAATCAAGTAGGCGTTCTCGCCCAGCAAACTCGCATCCAAAACAATGCGAAGACCGTAACGGTCGGCTATCTGCCGCACCCGGCGCAGGTTGGCCATGGAAAACGGCTGCCCGCCTATCAGGTTCGTGGAAGCCTCCATGCGGATGAAAGGGATGTTCTCCACGCCGGTTTCGAGAATGACCTTTTCCAGACGCTCCACATCCATATTCCCCTTGAAAGGATGGGTGGAGGAGATGTTGTAAGCCTCCTCATAAAGCAGTTCCACAATGCGCCCGCCATACTGGGTGATATGGGCCAAGGCCGTGGTGAAATGGTAGTTCATCGGGATCAGGTCGCCTTTGCGCTTCACATAAGCCTTGGCTAAGATGTTCTCCGCGGCGCGACCCTGGTGCACGGGCAGGAAATATTTCTTCTTCAGCACATCCTCCACCGCTTTTTGCAGGCGGAAAAAACTCTGCGAACCGGCATAAGCGTCGTCGGCGTGCATCATGGCCGATACCTGCATATCGCTCATGGCATTGGTGCCGCTATCGGTCAGCATGTCCAGGAACACATCGCGCGTGGTTAATCTGAACGTATTGAAACCGCCTTCGTGCAAAGCAGCCAGCCGACGCTCAATCGGAACCAGATTCAACTTCTGAACCACACGCACCTTATGCATCTCCAGCGGAATGTTTTCGCCGTTGTAGAATTTTACCTTCACAGGACTTTCTTTACTCATAGTAATAAAATAGTTTTTATGGGTATATAATATATTTTTTAATGTCTGACTGAAAACGAGGCGAAAGTACAAAAAACATTGCATCCCCAAGAAAGAATCTTTCCTAACTTGCGCCCTCCATACTAAAATCGAAATAATATGTTTATGCTAGGTACACTCGTTAATGCCGCCGCTGTGATGGCGGGAAGCTGCCTGGGGCTGGTTTTCAGGAAAAGTTTGCCGGAGAGATACAACGAAATGTATTTTCAGGCTGTGGGACTGTTCTCCCTGTTGTTGGGAACAAAAATGGCGCTGGCAATGAATTCCCCGCTCATGGTGGTGCTGAGCCTGGTGGCAGGAGGATTCCTCGGAGTGAAAATGCAACTGGAAAAAAAGACGGAACAACTCGGCGATTACCTCCGAAGAACAACACGGCTGGGAAATGAACGTTTCACCGAAGGACTTGTCACGGGATTCCTGCTCTTTTGCATCGGCTCAATGACCATCGTCGGCGCAATAGAAGAAGGACTCGAAGGGAAATCCGACCTGTTGCTGACCAAGTCCGTCATGGATTTCTTTTCCTCCGTCATGCTGGCCTCCGGACTGGGAATCGGCGTCTTTTTCTCCTTCCTCCCCCTCCTGGTATTCCAGGGAGGAATCACCCTTGCGGTCTCCCTCGCCCAAAAGGAAATCCCCGGGGAAATCATTTCCGAAGTAAGCGTGGTGGGGGGAATTATCCTGATAGGATTGAGCCTGCATCTCCTGAAAGTAAAACGGATAGAGGTGGTTAATCTCTTGCCGTCCCTGCTCTTCGTCTGGCTCTTCGTCTGGCTGGAATTACGCCTTTTCAGCGGAACTTAACCTGCCTATCAGGCGGTCATAGCGGGCGCCGAATGGACGGTAGTAAACAAAAACGGAATAGTTGTTGACGCTCTGGTAAAAATCACCCTCCAGGGCGGAAGTGACGGCCTTGGTTTGGTTGTTCGGAAGAAAAAGATACCGGTAGTTGTAGTGCCCCTGCTTCAGAAGAAGCGCCTTTTCGTAGATCCCGCCGGAAACATTGTAGTGCATCCGGGCGTTTTCGTCCGGGCCGTCATATGGATGGCTTTGAAGGTAAACCTCCCCGTCGGGCAGCAGGGGCGTGCGGAGGGAGAAATGGACAATCGCATAATCGGCTTCCGTATCGGGATCGTCGCAACGGCTGCACCGAATCAGGTAATGCCCCTCCTGGTCTTCGTCATACACATACGACCTGCGGGGAAGGTCCGTAAGCAGTGTGACATGATAGAAAGGATTGTGAAAGCCCATGTGATCGACTCCCATCCCATTGTACGTGTAACTCAGAAATTCCATGCGGCGGTATTCGTTCCCCGCCTCAAAAATAAGCAACGGATTCCGGTTGTAAAGCAACCGGCCCGCGAGAATCGTTGTCGGCTTAAGGTTGGTTACGGCATTGTCTTTCCGCGCATTCTGGTAAACGAAAATCTTCAGGTCCGCCTGAGGATTGGCTATGGGCAGACTCCTGTGGTCAATGCTGAAATCAACCTGCTGATGGGCCTGATTGAAGTCGGTAAGCGTACGGCCCGTCACCTCCAGGGATAGATCCACCAGGGATTCCACCACCGAAAAGCAGGCGGTAAGCAACGTCCTGTCCGGCTCGTTTTCGCGGTAAATGCGAACGGCATAATTGCCCGACACCTTGAACTGCACTTCGGAATTGGGCAAAAGAAGGCGGTAGTTGGTATACTGCACAGTGGTGGCTATGGAATGGGCAAAATCGTCGATGGTAAGGCCCGCAAAACCATTCATGTACTCAACGGGAATAAGCGCCGAACGATTCCAATCGGCGTCGCAATGCTCAATGGCATAGGCAAAGCGGTTGGAGTTGGTCGCCAGATCGTCGAAGCTTATCTCTATCTGTTTCCCGCCGTTCAGTTCAATCACCGGATCGGCAAGAGGCTCCCCCAGAGGGGCCACACGCAGTGTATATATTGTATTCGTGTTCACCCCCGTTTGAGCCGGCTGTGCCGCGGCAAAGCATCCGAAAAAAATGAAGATTCCGCCCGTAAGGCATGTAGTGCGTAGATTCGTCATTATGGATTTATTTCTTTTATTATTTCTGTCGTGCATTTTTGAGGTTCAAAATAATGCGTATTTTTGCGCTAAAATTACTAAAAACAATCTTACTTGTATCATGGTAAAGGAAATCAAGATAAAAAAAGGTTTGGATATTCATTTAAAAGGCAAAGCTCCCGAAGTATGGCTGAAAGCATCGGAAAAGAGCGATAGCTACGCCGTGCTTCCGGACAGCTTTAACGGCATCGTCCCCAAAGTAGTTGTGAAAGCAGGCGAGAAAGTCCGGGCCGGTTCCGTGTTGATGACAGACAAGAACCGGCCGGAGATTAAATTCGTTTCGCCCGTGAGCGGTGAAGTAACCGCCGTTTGTCGTGGAGAGAAGCGCAAAGTCCTTCGCATCGTGGTGAAGCCCGACGAGACGGTAGAATACGTAGCGTTCGGTCCCTTCAAAGATCCATCGCTGTTGTCGCCTGAGGAAATAAAAACGGCGTTTTTGGAAGCCGGTATCTGGCCTTTTATCACGCAACGCCCGTACGACATCGTGGCATCCCCATCCGATACGCCCCGGGATATTTATATATCCACCGTATACACTGCGCCCCTGTCGCCCGATTTCGGGTTTATTGTGAAGAATCGGGAGGCCGATTTCCAGGCAGGCCTGGAGGCTTTGGCCAAACTTACCCCCGGAAAAGTATTTGTAGGCGTAAAGAAAGGCTCCGCGCAGACGTGGAGCGGCGTGGAACTCATAGAAGTAGAAGGCCCGCATCCCGCAGGCAATGTGAGCGTATTGATTAATCATACCCGCCCCATCAACAAGGGCGAAACCGTATGGACAATCCGGCCGGACGATGTAATCATAGCCGGGCGCCTGTTTCGGGAAGGAATCGCCGACTTTAGCCGTTTAGTGGCCCTGACCGGTTCGGAAACCACCGGGCAAGGTTATATCCCGGCCATAGCCGGGTGCACGATCCGGAGTCTCGTGGAAGGGAAACTGACGGAAGGGAAAGAACATCTGCGCATCATCAGCGGAAATGTCCTGACAGGAAAGAAGGTAAGCAAAGACGATTACCTGTACGCTTCGGACAATCAGATCACCGTGATACCCGAAGGCGACCAAGAGCACGAGTTTTTCGGTTGGGCCACACCGGGGACAAGCAAATTCAGCGTGAGCCGCACCTTTCCCGCCTGGCTGACCGGCCGGAAAAAAGAATACGTGATAGATGCCCGCATCCGGGGAGGAAAACGCGCCATGATCATGTCGAACGAATACGATAAGGTGTTTCCCCTGGATATCTATCCGGAATACCTGCTCAAAGCTATTATCGCTTTCGATATCGACAAGATGGAAAACCTGGGGATATATGAGGTGGCGCCCGAAGACTTTGCCCTGTGTGAATTTGTGGATACTTCAAAGATAGAAATACAGCAGATTGTGCGCAAAGGGTTGAATCTTTTGTACAAGGAAATGAATTAATAATCAAATAAAAAACAAATTACATTGAAAGCGTTAAGGAATTATCTCGATAAGATTAAACCCCATTTTGAGGAAGGCGGAAAGCTTGCGATGCTGCGCTCCGTGTTCGAAGGAATGGAAACCTTTCTGTTCGTATCGAACGAGACCTCGAAATCCGGCGTCCATATCCACGACAGTATAGATGCCAAACGAACCATGACGG